>NZ_JBHJUW010000236.1:0-7761 GCF_042268205.1 Streptomyces sp. NPDC056160 | reverse complement strand
AGGCGACCGGCCCCTGTGAAGCGGTGCTGCTTTCGGGCCCCTGGGCTCAGTGCACCGTCAGCAGCCCCTGCCGCAGCCGGCCCAGCAGCCGGTTGAGCAGGCGCGACACGTGCATCTGGGAGATCCCGAGGCGCTCGCCGATCTGCGCCTGGGTGAGTTCCTCGACGAACCGCATGTGGATGATCTGCCGGTCCCGCTCGTCCAGCTCCGCCAGCAGGGGAGCGAGGCTGTGGACGTCCTCCACGAGTTCCATGGTCATGTCCTCGACGCCGATGAAGTCGGCCAGGACACTCTCACCGTCCTCGCTGCCGCTGACGGCGGCGTCCAGCGACGCGGACGTGTAGCCGTTGGAGGCGACCCGGGCGTCGATGACCTCCTGCTCGGGGAGGTTCATCAGCTCCGCCAGCTCCTTGGTGGTGGGCTTGCGCCCGAGCCGGCTGCTCAGCTCCTCCGTCGCCTTGGCCAGCTCGACCCGGGCCTCCTGCAGCCGCCGCGGCACGTGCACCGCCCAGGTGGTGTCGCGGAAGAAACGCTTGATCTCGCCGACGATGTACGGCACGGCGAAGGAGGTGAACTCCACTTCGCGGGCCAGCTCGAACCGGTCGATCGCCTTGATCAGCCCGATCATGCCGACCTGGACGATGTCCTCCATCTCCTGGGGACCCCTGCTGCGGAAGCGGCCGGCCGCGTACCGCACCAGGGACATGTTCATCTCGATCAGCGTGTTGCGGGCGTACTGGTACTCGTGCGTGCCCTCTTCCAGGTGCGTGAGCCGGTCGAAGAACACCCGCGACAGGGCGCGCGCGTCGGTCGGTGCGACCTGCGAGGGGTCGGGCACCTCCGGCAGCTCCGTCCGAGCCCCAGTCGCCTTCGCCTCCATGGTCACCGCCATCGTGCGGCCCTCCCTCTCAGCAGGTGATTCCTCATGCCGTGACCGCCCCTGTCTCCAGGGGCGGACTTCGCTGCGTGTACCCGGGCTCCGACGTCCCACACCCATTATTTCTCCACGGGGCTCGATTCACCCGCCGGGACCCCTCCGGGGCCGCCCACCCGCAGCCGCGCGCCCTGCCGTCCCAGCTCCTGCTGGACCAGGGCGTACGGCACCTCGCGCGGGCTGCGCCCAAGCCGGGTGGCCAGCGCGGCGCAGATCCCCGCCGCCTGGCCGGTGGCCATGGCGATGGGCATGACCCGGTACGACGAGTGCGCCACGTGGGACCCGGAGATGCACCGCCCGGCGACCAGCAGCCGGTCCGTCCCGGTGGGCAGCAGGCAGCGCAGGGGGATGTCGTAGAAGCGCCCCCGGGGAACGCGCCGGATCACGGTGCCGCTGCCCTCCGGGTTGTGGATGTCGATGGGGTAGGCGCCGTGCGCGACGACGTCCGGGAAGGCGCGCGCGTCCAGGATGTCGTAGCCGGTGAGCCGGTAGTCCCCGAGGACGCGGCGGGTCTCGCGCACCCCGATCTGGGTGCCGCTCTGCACGGCGTACGCCTCCTCGAACCCGGGCACGCGCGAGCGCAGGAACCGGTCGATCTCGGCCATCTGCCGCCGGGCCGTCCACTCGGCCCGGCTCAGGTCCCACACGTCGATGCCCAGCGCGCCGGTGACCCGGGTGCTGTTGACGGAGAGCTCGTGCGGGTGCGGGGTGCCGAAGAACAGCACGTCCTCGCGCGGCAGCCGCAGCTCGCCCGCCTCGGTGGCCTCGCGGACCAGATCCCACAGCCCGTGCACGCCCCGCCACTGGTCGGGGTGGGCCCGCACGTACTCGGCGAAGCGCGGCCGGGCGAAGTCGGCCATCCGGAACATCAGGGTCATCGGCTGGACCCGCCCGTCCTCCGGGCGCCCCACCTCGAACGGTGCCCCGCAGGAGGCGGCCACGTCGCCGTCGCCCGTACCGTCCACGACGACCCCCGCGTCGATCACCACCGGCCCCGACTTCGTCTCGAACACCACCCGCCAGCCGTCCCCCAGGGGCAGCGCGGCCGACGCGAAGGAATGGAACAGCATCCGCACCCCGGCCTCGTCCAGCATGTCCAGCAGCACGAGCTTGAACAGCTCCGGGTCGAACGGGACGGTGTAGCCCGTCTCCAGGGACGGCGGCACGCAGCCCCCGCAGGCGGTGAGCCGGTCCAGCAGACGCCACAGGAACCCGGCGACCACCGGCTCGCCCTCCCCGTGGTCGGTGGGCAGCAGCCGGTCCCCGGCACCGTCCTCGACGAACACCGCCTGGCGGTGCTCGTTGTGGAAGGACATCAGCGGCATCACGAGGGCGACGGTGGCGTTGCCGCCCAGGAAGGCGTACCGCTCGACGAGGATCACGTCGGCGCCCGCCTCGGCCGCGGCGTACGCCGCCGCGGTGCCCGCCGGGCCGCCCCCCACCACCAGGACGTCCGTGCGGCCCGCGTGCTGGGCCGCACGCGCGGGGACGGTCACGGTCCGCGGCTCCTCGGGCCGCCGCAGAACGGGCATCACGCCTCCTGACCGGCGCCGTGACGTGGCACCGCGCCGTCCTCGGACCCCGTGCCGAGCAGGCGCAGACCCTGCGGCCCCGCGGCGCCCGTACCGGCGGCCGGCCCCGCGGTCCCCGGCCCGCGCCCGTCCACGGCATCCTCCTGCTTCGCGGTCCCCTGCTTCTCGGCGTCCTGGCCCATGGCGTCGTCCTGGTCCCCGGCGTCTTCCTCGTCCATGGCGTCCAGCAGGGCACCGCAGCGCGCGCAGGTCTCCGCGGCGAGTTCCCGCAGGGCCTGCACCCGGGCGGTGAGGTCCACCCGGCGCTGCGGGAACTCGTCCCACAGCCGGTCCACCTCCGCCAGCAGCAGCCCCACCTGCTCCCGCGCCACACCGACCAACGCGGGGGCGCCCAGCCGGCGCGCGAAGTCGAAGACCTTCCCGGCGTACGGCAGCGGCAGCACGGGCAGGCCGGACACCGCGGCGAAGATCAGGAAGTGCAGCCGCATGCCGACGACCAGGTCGAGGTGGCTCATCAGGCCCAGCACCTGCCCCGGCGTGTACGCGCTGTGCAGGATCCGGCCCCGGTCCGGGGCGCTCATCCGGGAGAGTACGGCGTGGGCGTGCCGCACGTCGTGGCGCTCCATCGGCATGAACACCACGTGGGCGTCCAGCCGGCGCACCAGGAAGTCGGCGACATCGGCGAGGAGCGCGTGGTAGTCGCCCTCGTCCAGCTTCTCCGCCGCCCGGCCCGGCTCGCGCACCGACATCCCGACCAGCCGGGCGTTCGCGGGCACCCCCTCCTGCCGCATCATCTCGGCGGTGAACGGCTCCGGCGGCAGCAGCAGCGCCGGGTCGGCGGTGACGACCAGGTCCCGTTCGACCCCGACCTCCTCCAGGACCAGCCGGGACTCCTGGTCGCGCACCACCACCTCGTCCATGTCCGCCAGCACCGTGCGTACGGCCTCCCGGTCGTCGCTCTCGCGCAGCGGCCCCGCGCCGACCGCGTAGGCGAAGGTGCGCACCCCTCGCACCTGGGCCGCGCGGACCAGTTTCAGATAGCGGCGCGCCTCCCCGTCGTAGAGGATGCCGCCGCCGCCGAGGACCAGCAGGTCGAGACCGGCCAGCACGTCGGTCACCTGTTTCTGCGGCACGCCTTCCCAGTCCACCACCTCGTCGGCGGCCGGCTGGTGCGCCCGGGTGTGCTCGGCGTCGCGGCTGAAGACGATCAGGCGGGCCCCCGGCCGGTGTGAGCGCAGACAGCCGAGGACGCACTGGAGGATGGCTTCGTCGCCGATGTTGTAGCCGCCGTAGGAACCCAGCAGGCCGATGCGCGGGCCGCCCGGACGGGGCGGCCGGGACTGTGAGGTGGTCATCCGGGACTCCCGTTCCGTGGGGCGGGCGGTGACTGCGAGGACGGGCGCGGCCGGGGCGCGGGCCGAGTTGCCCTCATCCCACGAGGAAAACACCTCCGCCGCGGTCCGGCAGCCGCTGCCGGACCGCGCAGGCTGCCCGGCGACCGTGGCGCGCGCTGGAGTGGCCCCGGCGGCGGGATGCGGCGATGGTGTCCGTGAGGGTGTTCCGCCGCGTCCCACGGGGGAACGCGCCCCTGGGGCGCGCAGGACGACGACGGCCGGTGCGCGCTCGACGAGCCGCGACCGGGAGGAGCGTTCGTGAACAGGCAAGTGCGGTCGGGCGGCCGCCGCGGCGATCCGGCGGACACGCCCGATCCCAGGCGCTGGAAGGCCCTCTGGGTCACCCTGGCCACCGGCTTCATGAGCCTGCTCGACGTGACCATCGTGGCCGTCGCCCTGCCGTCGATGCAGCGCGACCTCGGCGCCTCGGCCTCCTCCGTGCAGTGGGTGGTGTCCGGGTACGCCCTCGCGTTCGCCCTCGTCCTGGTCCCCGCGGGCCGGCTGGGCGACGCCATGGGCCGCCGCCGGATCTTCCTGTGCGCCCTGGCCGCCTTCGTCCTGTGCAGCGCCGCCGCGGGCGCCGCACCCACCATCACCTGGCTGGTGGTGGCCCGGCTCGCGCAGGGTGCCTGCGCCGGCTGCCTGGCCCCGCAGAACTCCGCGCTGATCCAGCAGATGTTCCGCGGCGCGGAACGCGGACGGGCCTTCGGCCTCTTCGGTGCCGTCGTGGGCGTCTCCAGCGCGGTCGGACCGATCACCGGCGGCCTGATCCTGGCCCTCGCGCACGGCACCCAGGGCTGGCGCTGGATCTTCTACGTCAACGTCCCCGTCGGCGCCCTCGCGCTCCTGCTGGGGCTGCGGCTGCTGCCCCGGGTGGCACCCGGCCGCCGGGAACGCCTCGACCTGCCCGGGGTGGCCCTGCTCGGTGTCGGCGTGCTGGCCCTCATGCTGCCCCTGGTGTTCGCGGAGAGCGGCGGCCTGGGCCGGCTGTGGTGGCTCTTCCCGCTCGGCCTGGCGCTGCTGGTCTGCTTCGCCTGCTGGGAGGGGCGGGTGGCGGCGCGGGACGGGCAGCCCCTGCTGGATCCGCGGCTGCTCACCGGCACCCGCGGCTATGCGCTGGGGACGGCGCTGGGCGCGCTGTACTTCGTCGGATTCAGCGGCGTGTGGCTGGTGTTCGCGCTGTTCTTCCAGAACGGCCTCGGCTACGCGCCGCTGCGCTCAGGCCTCGCGGTGACCCCCTTCGCGATCGGCTCGGCCGTCGCCGCGGTGGTCTCCGGGCGGCTGGTGGAGCGGCTGGGCCGACTGCTCACCGTCTGCGGTCTCGTGGCGGTGGTGGCGGGGCTCGGCGCGACCGCGCTGATCCTGCACTCGGCCCCGGCCGGCGTCCTCACCTGGCTCGCCGCGCCCGCCCTGTTCATCGGCGGGCTGGGCAGCGGCTGCGTCATCTCCCCGAACGTGACGATGACGCTGCGCGACGTGCCGGTGCGGATGGCCGGGGCCGCGGGCGGCGCCCTGCAGACCGGCCAGCGCCTGGGCGGCGCCGTCGGCACGGCCGCGCTGCCGGGCCTGTTCTACACGGTGCTCGGCTCGACGGCCGGGGACTACCGGGCCGCCGTGTCCCTCTCGGTGGGCTTCGCTCTCGTGGCCATGCTGGCGTCCTTGACGGTGGCGGTCCTCGACTGGCGCCGCGACCACCACGAGCGGCCCCCGAGCCGGGCACCGGGGCCCTCCGGCGGCCCCGGCCGCCGGCATCCCGGCGACGAGCCCGCCCACTCGAACGGCGGTACGAGCGGCCGGGAAATCGGGCGGGACACCTGCCCGGACGCCGGGCGCGGCTGAGGCGCGTTCCGCAGCGTCGCGCCGGCACCCGGCCGGCACCCCGCCTCGTGGTGGCCCGGTCAGGCGTCCTCGTCGCGCCACAGGCCGCCCGCGGGCTCCGTGTCGAAACGGGTGGCCTCCCGGGCGTTCCCGCTCAGGTCGTTGTCGAGGACCCGGCCGTCGGTCCAGCTGCCGTTGCCCGTGACGCACATGCCGTGGGTCTGGGTCCGGGTCGGCTGGTCGTCGCCCATCCTGTTGCCGTGCATCCGCGGCCGGGTCACGGCGGCGTCCACGGTGAGCGCGGCGCGCAGCACGGGAGCGCCGGGCAGCCGGTAGGCGGAGCCGGGGTCGGGCACGCCGTCCGCCCAGGCGGTGTCCGCGCCGGGGCGCAGCGGCGCCAGGCGCAGTTCGGTGGGGGAGTTGCGGGTGACCAGCGCGGTCTGGGTGCCCACCGCCACCTCCTTGCCGCGGTGCCCGTCCGCGGGCCAGTCGGCCTTCTCGTCGGTCAGGGACAGGGCGGCGAAGCGCACTTTCTCGCCACCGCCCTCCACGGCGCCCGCTGCGCGCCGGCCGTTGTTGCGGATGCGGTTGTCCACGACGGCGAGGTCGCGCATGACGGCGTCGATCCGCACCCCGTCGAGCGCGTTGTCCCGGATGTCGTTGGCCTCCAGCACGATGTCCGCGGACGCCTCCTCGTCTCCGCCGGCCAGGTTGTGCTCCCAGTAGCCGTAGCGCCCGTTGTTGCTGATCCGGTTGCCCCTCAGGGCGTACGGCCCCGGCGTGTTGCCCAGACCGACGCCGTCGCGGATGTTCCCGTCGATCACACAGCCGGTGACGATGCCGCCCCGGCCGCCGATGCGGGTCGTGCCCTGGGAGGACACGTCGAAGCCCGCCTCGTGGTTGCCGAGCATCGTCGAGGAGGTGACCAGCAGCCCGTCGGCGCCCCAGTCGGAGATGCCGAAGCGGTTGTCCTCGGCATGGCAGGCGGTGATGCGGATGCCGCTGGGCGGCGCCCACTCGTCGTTCTGGAGTTCGAGGAAGATCCCGTTGGTGCCGTTGCCGGTCGCCGTGCACGTGGTGACGGTCAGCCGTTCGACCGGACCCCAGCCGCCGATGCCGATCCCGATGCCCGCCCCGCCCATCTGCTCACCGCTGTCCTGCCGCCCGCACCGCTCGGCCAGCACCCCCTCCACGACCGTGTCCTGGAGGAAGTCGCAGCCGAACCCGGTGGCCGCCGTGTCGTGGATGTACAGGTCGCTGAAGCGACCGCGCAGCACGTACTGGAGACCGAGACCCTTGGCCAGCGGGTCGTACTCCTCGGTCGTCACCCCCGAGCCGTCGATCTCGAAGTGGGCGAAGGTGAGGTCCGCCAGGTGGTTGTCCCGGCCGGCTCCGTGCTGCCGGGCGGTGAACCAGGCCAGCGGGACGGGCGTCGTACGGTCGCCGGGATTGCGCAGCACGAAGCAGGTGGCGCCCCGGCCCTCTCCGATGAGGGAGACGCCGCTGCGCCAGACGGTGGGCTCGTCCACCATCAGATAGCGCCCGGCGGGCACGTGCGCGACGCGCGGGCGCCCGTCGGCGGCGCAGGCCGCGCCGAGCGCGTCCACCAGGTGCTGGAAGGCCGGCTGGTCGTTGGTGACTCCGTCACCGGCCAGGCCGTACTCGCGGGCGTCGACGGCGAGGGGCTCGGACATGGGCGCTGCTCCTTTCCCGGGGCCTCGGCGCCGGGTACCCCCGCACGCGCCGGCGGCAACGGCGGCAGGGAGGGAGGTTTGCGGGGCACCGGCCCGGACACCCGACGTGATGACACCGACCCCCGATTGTGGCTTGGAGTGAGCGACAGTGGCTGGTGACCAGAAGGCCAAGGCCAAGAAGGAACAGATGAAGGGCAAGGCCAAGGAGACGGTCGGCCGCGCCGTGGGCAACGAGCGGATGACCGCCGAGGGCCAGGCCAAGAAGTCCAAGGGCGACGCACGCCAGGCCAAGGAGAAGGGGAAGGACGCCCTCAAGCCCTGACCAGCCCTGACGTGGGGCGACGGACTGCGTCTGAAGCGGCGAGCAGAGAAGCCTCTGCGGGTTCCCC
>NZ_JBHJUW010000235.1:0-7863 GCF_042268205.1 Streptomyces sp. NPDC056160 | reverse complement strand
CCCCGCGCCATCCACCCCGTGCCCCCGTTTTTGGGGGGCTCTGTGGGCGCTGATGCTCATACGCCCGCCCCCCCAATGTGCGGTCGGGGGTTTTGTCGGCGCCGCCCCCCACCTCCTCGGAGGCGCGGGCCGTCGCCCGTACCCAAACCCTGATCAAGGGCACGAACGGCATCGGCACCGTGCGCCGCACCACCCTCCCCGGCGGCCTGCGCATCGTCACCGAGACCCTGCCCTCCGTGCGCTCGGCCACCTTCGGCATCTGGGCGCACGTCGGCTCCCGCGACGAGACCCGCTCGCTGGGCGGTGCCACGCACTACCTGGAGCACCTGCTCTTCAAGGGCACCGAGCGCCGCTCCGCCCTGGACATCTCCGCCGCCCTCGACGCCGTCGGCGGCGAGATGAACGCGTTCACGGCCAAGGAGTACACGTGCTACTACGCACGCGTGCTCGACACCGATCTGCCGCTCGCGATCGACGTGGTCTGCGACATGCTCACCGGCTCGCTGATCCGTGAGGAGGACGTCGACGTCGAGCGCGGCGCGATCCTCGAAGAGATCGCCATGACCGAGGACGATCCCGGCGACTGCGTGCACGACCTGTTCGCGCACACCATGTTCGGCGACAAGCCCCTCGGCCGCCCGGTCCTCGGCACCGTCGACACCGTCAACGCCCTCACCGCCGATCGCATCCGCCGCTTCTACAAGAAGCACTACGACCCGACCCACCTCGTCGTCGCCTGCGCAGGCAACATCGACCACGCCAAGGTCGTACGCCAGGTCCGCGCCGCCTTCGAGAAGGCCGGCGCCCTCGGGAACGCCGCGGCCGTCCCCGTCGCCCCGCGCGACGGCCGACGCGGCCTGCGCCCCACGGGCCGCGTCGAACTGCAGAACAGGAGGACGGAACAGGCCCACGTCGTGCTCGGCATGCCCGGCCTGGCCCGCACCGACGACCGCCGCTGGGCCCTCGGCGTCCTCAACACCGCCCTCGGCGGCGGCATGTCCTCCCGCCTGTTCCAGGAGGTCCGCGAGAAGCGTGGCCTGGCCTACAGCGTGTACTCCTACACCTCGGGCTTCGCCGACTGCGGCCTCTTCGGCGTCTACGCCGGCTGCCGGCCCAGCCAGGTGCACGACGTGCTGCGGATCTGCCGCGACGAACTCGACCACGTCGCCGAGCACGGCCTGTCCGACGACGAGATCGGCCGCGCCATCGGCCAGCTCCAGGGCTCGACCGTCCTCGGCCTTGAGGACACGGGCGCGCTGATGAACCGCATCGGCAAGAGCGAGCTGTGCTGGGGTGAGCAGATCTCCGTCGACGACATGCTGGCCCGCATGGCCGCGGTGACCCCGGACGAGGTCCGCGAGGTCGCGCGGGACATCCTGGGACAGCGCCCGTCGCTGTCGGTCATCGGCCCGCTGAAGGACAAGCACGCCGCCCGTCTGCACGACGCGGTGGCCTGACCCCTCGGTCGCCCACCCCTCCGGTCAAAGGAAGCAAGAGATGAGCAAGCTGCGCGTGGCGGTCCTCGGTGCCAGAGGCCGCATCGGTTCCGAGGCCGTACGGGCCGTCGAGGCCGCCGAGGACATGGAGCTGGTCGCCGCCCTCGGCCGGGGCGACCGGCTGGAGGCCCTCGTCGAGAACGGGGCCCAGGTCGCCGTCGAACTGACCACCCCGGACTCGGTCATGGAAAACCTCGACTTCTGCGTACGCCACGGCATCCACGCCGTGGTCGGCACCACCGGCTGGACCGACGACCGCCTCGCGCAGCTGAGGGACCGGCTCGACCGGTCCCCGGAGACCGGCGTGCTCATCGCCCCGAACTTCTCCATCGGCGCCGTCCTCACCATGAGGTTCGCGCAGCTCGCCGCCCCCTACTTCGAGTCCGTCGAGGTCGTCGAGCTGCACCACCCCAACAAGGTCGACGCCCCCAGCGGCACGGCCACGCGCACCGCCCAGCTCATCGCCGAGGCCCGCGCCAAGGCCGGCACGGCCCCGGCGCCGGACGCCACCGAGACCGCGCTGGACGGCGCCCGCGGCGCCGACGTCGACGGCGTCCCCGTGCACGCCGTGCGCCTGCGCGGCCTCCTCGCCCACCAGGAGGTCCTGCTGGGCGCCGAGGGCGAGACGCTCACCATCCGCCACGACTCGCTCCACCACAGCAGCTTCATGCCGGGCATCCTGCTCGGCGCCCGCCGCGTGGTGACCACTCCCGGCCTGACCTTCGGCCTGGAGCACTTCCTCGACCTGAACTGAGCCCGAGCCCCATGCGCGCGAAGATCACCTACCTCGTCACGGCCGCCGTCCTGGTCTTCTACTTCGTCCTGGTCGGCAGCCGCGGCGTCCTGCTCATCGAGTCCGGCACGTTCGTGACGGTCACCTTCGGGGTGGCCGTGCTGATCCTGCCGGTGATCGGCCTGTGGTTCCTGTGGAAGAACACCCAGTTCGTCCGCCGGGCCAACGCCCTCGCCTCAGAACTCGACGCCGAGGGCGGCCTGCCCGTCGACGAACTCGAGCGCACGCCCAGCGGGCGCATCGACCGCGACTCGGCCGACGCGGTCTTCGCCCTGCGCAAGGCCGAGACGGAGGCCGCCCCCGACGACTGGCGTTCCTGGTTCCGCCTCGCCGTGGCCTACCACGACGCCCGCGACACCCCCCGCGCCCGCAAGGCGATGCAGCGCGCGATCGCCCTGCACGACGGCAAGCCCGTCCCCGTGGCCTGAGCGCGGCGCTCGCCGCCGTACGGTCGCAGCCCCGGGTCGCCCGCGCGACGCGCCGCCGCACACCGGACGGTGCCGGCACTGCGGGCTGCCGGCACTGCGGGCTTCCGGTACTGCGGGACTCGGCCCTATGCGCTCAGGGACGCGCCCGCCCGGAGCGGGGCCCAGATCAACGGGGCCGGGTATCGGGCCCCGCTCAGCGGGTCCCGTACTCGTCCGCCCACGCCTCCACCGTGTCCGCCGCCCGGTCGAACGCGGTCACACGGCCCAGGAAGTCGGCGCCGTGCGTGGTCAGCAGGGGCGGCACGTTCTCCTGGGGGCGCCCCCTGCGCACGAGCAGCAGCGCCTGGCCCTGCACAGTGCGCGGCAGCCCGAGCCAGCGGACCGGTTGCTGCACCGTGCGCACGCTGACGACCTGCGCCCACGGCGTCGTACGGGTGATCAGGAAGCCGGTGTGGCGCAGCCCGCGCGCACTGACCCACACACCCATGCGCAGCAGCCGCAGCGCCATGGCGATCACGACGACTCCCACGCCGAGACAGGCGGCGCCCGCGGACATCTCGCCGCTCAACGCGATCACGACCGCCGACAGCATCACGAAGGAGGCGACGAGCAGCACCAGCGCGGCCACGCCCACCCGCCAGGGGCCGGGTCGGTACGGGCGCCGCCAGCGCTCGCGGTCGTCGAACGGCAGCGCGACATCGTCCGCTGCGTCGAAGGCGCGGTCGGCCGTCAGGAAGGGCAGGGGCACGGCGGGTCCTCACTCAATCCACGCATGGGCTGTGCCCGGTGAGGCTATCCGGCTGTGTTCCCGCCCACCACCCGCGGGGGGCCAGGGGGGTGGCCGGGCCCCTCAGCCCCTCCTGCGTCAACGCCCTTCGTCAGTGCCCGTGCGAGGCCTGCTGGGTCTGGGTGGGGGAGTGAGTGATCGCCAGTGCGGGCATCCCCAGGATCAAGGAACCCACGAGTCCCGCGACGATGGTGAGGCCCAGCAGACAGCGCCCGGCTATCTGGGCCGCCGACGCCCGCCGCCGGGGCGGGGGAGTGACATTGCTGCGGAAGCGGTCGGCCTCGGCGACGAAGGCGAACGGGACGGGCTCACGCCGACGGAACATCGCGGGTACGGCTCCCTTCAGGGACGGTCCAGGTGGGGAAGTTCGGGGTCGAACGGGTGTGTCTCACACATACAGACGCATGAGTGTCCCGAAAGGTGCCCATTTCCGGAAATTGACTGGGGCGAATGCGGACGAGGGAGGCGGTGGCCGCCCACGTAGAGTGGGCGCCGCCCGTCAGACGTGAAGGAAGGGACCCCCCGCACCGTGACCGACACCCCCGCCGACGACCTGTTGCCCAGCTTCCGCAGCGATGTTCACGTCGAGCTGGTCAAGCACACCGCGTCGGACAACGACGTGCTCTTCGCGGCCCGCGTCTCGACCATCGGCGAGCAGTCCCTGGACGAGCTGGACAAGGACCCGGAGCGCTCCAGGGGCCTGATCAACTACCTGATGCGCGACCGGCACGGCAGTCCCTTCGAGCACAACTCGATGACCTTCCTCATCAGCGCCCCGATCTTCGTCTTCCGCGAGTTCATGCGGCACCGCGTGGGCTGGTCCTACAACGAGGAGTCCGGCCGCTACCGGGAGCTGCAGCCGGTCTTCTACGTCCCCGACGCCTCGCGCAAGCTGGTCCAGGAGGGCCGCCCCGGCAAGTACCGGTTCGTCGAGGGCACACAGGGCCAGCAGGAACTGGTCGGCCGGGTCATGGAGGACTCCTACCGCCAGGCGTACGAGGCCTACCAGGAGATGCTGGCCGCCGGCGTGGCCCGCGAGGTCGCCCGCGCCGTGCTCCCGGTGGGCCTGTTCTCCTCGATGTACGCCACGTGCAACGCCCGCTCGCTGATGCACTTCCTCGGCCTGCGCACCCAGCACGAGCTGGCCAAGGTGCCGTCCTTCCCGCAGCGCGAGATCGAGATGGTCGGTGAGCGGATGGAGGCCGAGTGGGCGAAGCTCATGCCCCTGACGTACGCCGCCTTCAACGCCAACGGCCGGGTCGCCCCGTAGCCCGTCCCGGCTGTGCGCGCCCCCCTCTTTCCGAGGGGGCGGCGCCAGGGACAGATGTACGGATCAGCCTTGCGAAGTGTCCGTATTGCGGCATTTCTGGAAGTTATCTAGCCTGATCGAACGGACCCGGCACTGCTTGAACCCCCGAGCAGGCAGTGCCGGGCTCCACCTTTGTCCCGAGTTGTCGCCCGCCCCGAGGGAAGACCCCGCCTTGAGCAGCGAGTAGCGTGTTACCCATGGCTCCGACCTCGACTCCGCAGACCCCCTTCGGGCGGGTCCTCACCGCCATGGTCACGCCCTTCACGGCGGACGGCGCACTCGACCTCGACGGCGCGCAGCGGCTCGCCGCCCACCTGGTGGACGCAGGCAACGACGGCCTGGTCGTCAACGGCACCACGGGCGAGTCCCCCACCACCAGCGATGCGGAGAAAACGGAGCTGGTACGCGCGGTCGTGGCGGCCGTCGGAGACCGGGCCCACGTGGTGGCCGGCGTCGGCACCAACGACACCCACCACAGCATCGAACTGGCCCGCGCCGCCGAGCAGGCCGGCGCGCACGGCCTGCTGACCGTCACGCCGTACTACAACAAGCCCCCGCAGGAGGGCCTGTACCGGCACTTCAAGGCCATCGCCGACGCGACCGGCCTGCCCGTCATGCTGTACGACATCCCCGGCCGCAGCGGCGTCCCGATCAACACGGAGACGATCGTCCGCCTCGCCGAGCACCCGAGGATCGTCGCCAACAAGGACGCCAAGGGCGACCTCGGCCGCGCGAGCTGGGCCATCGCCCACTCAGGTCTCGCCTGGTACTCCGGCGACGACATGCTGAACCTGCCGCTGCTCTCCGTCGGCGCGGTCGGCTTCGTCTCGGTCGTCGGCCACCTCGTCACCCCCGACCTGCGCGCCCTCATCGAGGCGTACACCTCCGGTGACGTCCAGAAGGCGACCGAGATCCACCAGAAGCTGCTGCCCGTCTACACCGGCATGTTCCGCACCCAGGGCGTGATGACCACCAAGGCCGCGCTCGCCCTCCAGCAACTGCCGGGCGGACCGCTGCGACTGCCCATGGTGGAGCTGGCGCCCGAGGAGACCGAACAGCTCAAGATCGATCTTGCCGCCGGCGGGGTACAGCTCTGACAACGAGACTTCGCGAGATCCCTCGCACCGCCCGGCTCCACCCGGAACCAGACCCGGGAACCGGGCACCACAACTGAACAAGCACCGAAACCGCAGGCACCGGTGCCTGCACCGACAACGACAACTGCTTCTGCACGAACGTCACGCGCGCCACGTGCCCACCGGTACGTGGCGCGTGTGGTGAGGAGGGTCTTTTGAGTCATCCGCATCCTGAACTCGCGCCGCCCCCGCCGCTCGCCGACGGAGGCCTCCGCGTCACCCCGCTCGGCGGCCTCGGGGAGATCGGCCGCAACATGACGGTCTTCGAGTACGGCGGACGCCTGCTGATCGTCGACTGCGGAGTGCTCTTCCCCGAGGAGGAGCAGCCCGGAATCGACCTGATCCTGCCGGACTTCTCGTCCATCCGGGACCGCCTCGACGACATCGAGGGCATCGTCCTCACGCACGGCCACGAGGATCACATCGGCGGTGTCCCCTACCTCCTGCGGGAGAAGCCGGACATCCCGCTGATCGGCTCCAAGCTGACCCTCGCGCTCATCGAGGCCAAGCTCCAGGAGCACCGCATCCGCCCCTACACGCTGGAGGTCGTGGAGGGGAACCGGGAGCGCATCGGTCCCTTCGACTGCGAGTTCGTCGCGGTCAACCACTCCATCCCGGACGCCCTGGCCGTCGCCATCCGCACGCCCGCCGGCATGGTGGTCCACACCGGCGACTTCAAGATGGACCAGCTCCCGCTGGACCGTCGGCTCACCGACCTGCATGCGTTCGCACGGCTGAGCGAAGAAGGCATCGACCTCCTCCTGGCGGACTCCACCAACGCCGAGGTGCCGGGATTCGTCCCGCCCGAGCGGGACATCTCCGGCGTGCTGCGCCAGGTCTTCGCCGGCGCCGGCAAGCGGATCATCGTGGCGAGCTTCGCCAGCCACGTCCACCGCATCCAGCAGATCCTGGACGCCGCCCACGAGTACGGCCGCCGCGTGGCCTTCGTCGGCCGCTCGATGGTCCGCAACATGGGCATCGCACGCGACCTCGGCTACCTCAAGGTCCCGCCGGGCCTGGTGGTGGACGTCCGCACGCTCGACGACCTGCCCGACCACGAGGTGGTCCTGGTCTGCACGGGCTCCCAGGGCGAACCGATGGCGGCCCTGTCCCGCATGGCCAACCGGGACCACCAGATCCGCATCGTCGAGGGCGACACGGTGATTCTGGCGTCGTCCCTGATCCCCGGCAACGAGAACGCGGTGTACCGGGTCATCAACGGCCTGACCCGCTGGGGCGCCAACGTCGTGCACAAGGGCAACGCCAAGGTGCACGTCTCGGGCCACGCCTCGGCCGGCGAACTGCTGTACTTCTACAACATCTGCCGCCCCAGGAACCTGATGCCGGTGCACGGCGAATGGCGCCATCTGCGCGCCAACGCCGAGCTGGGCGCGATGACCGGCGTCCCGCACGACCGGATCGTCATCGCCGAGGACGGCGTGACCGTCGACCTCGTCGAGGGCAAGGCCAAGATCTCCGGCAAGGTCCAGGCCGGCTACGTCTACGTCGACGGACTCTCCGTCGGCGACGTGGGCGAGCCCGCTCTGAAGGACCGCAAGATCCTCGGGGACGAGGGCATCATCTCGGTCTTCGTGGTGGTCGACTCCACCACCGGCAAGGTCACCGGCGGCCCGCACCTCCAGGCACGCGGCTCGGGCATCGACGACTCCGCCTTCGGCGCAGTCATCCCGAAGATCGCGGAGGTCCTGGAGAAGTCGGCCCAGGAGGGGATCGCCGACTCCCACCAGTTGCAGCAGCTCATCCGTCGCACGCTGGGCAAGTGGGTCTCGGACACCTACCGACGCCGGCCGATGATCCTGCCGGTCGTCGTGGAGGTCTGACGGGCCGTACGACTGTCCTACGGCAGCTCGTACGTGTGAACTGGTGGCGGGGCGCCTCGATTTGCATCGAGGC
>NZ_JBHJUW010000234.1:0-7917 GCF_042268205.1 Streptomyces sp. NPDC056160 | reverse complement strand
CCGCGAGCTGTCCGGCATTGCGCCGGACCGGGTGGCGGCCGGACCTCTGATCAGCGTCTCCGACGGCACCTCCCGGGCCCGGTGACACCACCCCCCAGGTCATCCGTTCGACAGGGGGACACAGTCATGCCGGGCCCGGAGGCCAGCGGCCCTCTTGCAGGACCGCGAAGAACATAACTGTGAGAGTTCTTCTGCGGCCCGGGATGGGTTGCTGCCAGGCTCGGCGCTCGTGATCCGGCATGACTCGCAAAATAACTGGCGTCCCCTCAGGGACTGCCGTTCCCCCGAGATGTCTGCCGGACGCGGGCGCCGGCCTGGCCCACCCGTTGGCTTGATCAGCAGCTTGTCCGCCGCCTCACGGCGTGACTCATCACAGTTCCGCCACGTGGTGACTCCACCCAGGGCCGACGCCGACCACGGCCGTTCGACCAGAGGAGAACAACCGCGTGACCATGCTCGCAGAACATGTCGACGGCGTCATCGGCGTCGACACTCACCGGGACACCCTCGCCGCAGCCGCCGTCAGCCCCATCGGCGCCGTCCTGGACACCACCGACGCACCCGCCCACGGCCGCGGCTACCAGCGCCTTCTCGACTTCGCGCGCTTGAAGGTGCCTGGCCGGCGCTGCTGGGCGCTCGAAGGAACGGGCAGCTTCGGCGCCGGCCTCGCTGCCTTCCTCGAAGACGCCGGTGAACGCGTCGTCGAGGTCTGCCGCCCCAAGCGCCCTCCGGTCCGCGGCGGACGCAAGACGGACATGCTCGACGCCATCCGCGCAGCCCGCGAGGCCCTGGCCACCGAGCACCTCATCCAGCCCCGCAAGCGCGGAGAACGCGAGGCCAGGCGCGTGCTGCTGGCCACCCGGCAGGGCGCCGTGCACGCCTCCACCGCGGCCATCAACCAACTCAAGGCCCTGATCATCTCGGCACCGGACGACCTGCGCACCGAGCTGCGCCGCCTCAGCCGATCACAGCAGGTCACGCGGTGTGCCGGTCTCCGCGACCGGCCCGCGCTGTCCGCCGAACGCCGCATGACCATCCGCGCCCTGCGTTCCACCGCCCAGCGCATTCGGCACCTCCAGGCCGAGGCCCGCGAGCTGGAGAGCGAGCTCCTTCAGCTGGTCCGCCAACAGGCTCCCGAGCTCTTGGCGTTGCTCGGTGTCGGCCCGATCACTGCAGCTCAGATCCTGGTCAGCTGGTCGCATCGGGGCCGATTTCGCTCCGAAGCCGCCTTCGCCTCCTTCGCCGGTGTCGCGCCGATCCCGGCCTCGTCAGGCCTGACCAACAAGCACCGACTCAATCGGGGCGGCGACCGCCAGCTGAACCGAGCGATGCACACGATCACCCTGATCAGGATGCGACTGGACCCCGCCACGAAGACCTACGTCGCCCGCCGCACCGGCGAGGGCAAGAGCCCTCGCGACGCGCAGCGATGCCTCAAGCGGAACATCTGCCGCCAGATCTTCAAACTCCTCGAACGAGGGGATCAGCCGACCCCGGAAGAGCTTGCTCAAGCGGCTTGACACGACATAGCAGCCTCGTGGACACCACCACCGGCTGGAGCTTCGGCCCGTCGGGGGATGACGGCAGCGGCACCAAGGCCGCGCAGTGAGGCCGGGCGAGGCCTGCGCGGGGAGCGGGCAGCGAGCTCATGCCGCGGTCACCGCCTCCCGCGCCAGGGCGGACCCGGTGTGCTCGGCGCCGTCCTCGGAAAGGTTCGTGCCGGCGAGCTCGGCACAGCGGCGCGGCCAGTCGGTCGCCGCCGCGCGCACCGGCTGCTCGCCCCGCACGATGCTCAACTGCCGGGCCCGTTCGGCGAACAGGTACTCCACCGCCCGCTCCAGGGCCTCGTCCGCGCATCGCTCGGCGGCCTCCTGGGCCATCGCCCGGCTCGGGAACCGGTGCGCCGTGCGCATCTTGGCGTCGTACGCCAAGTCCGCCTCCGTCTGGGCCCGCTCCGAGCGCATCAACTGCCCCTTCAGGCTCTCGCGCCGCCGGTCGCGGAGCTTCTCAGCTGTCTCCCACGCCGCGAACAGCAACTCGACAGGGGCGAGGCCCTGCGCGCGCAACCGGTCCAGGTCCTGCTCCAGCAGCGCCCGGGTGTCCTGCTTGCACCGCGCCGTCGTCTCTGCGACGGCGGCCGCGTCGCCGAGGTCGGCCCGGGCCATGACCGCGAGGTCGACCGCCTCGGCCACCAGCCGCTCCACCGCACGGCGTTGGGTGCACGACATGCACCGGCCGGCCGCGTCCGGGAGCCCGCAGTCCGTGCACGGCGCCGCCAGGCGCTCCTGCTCGGCCGCCGCGTACTCGGCGCGGCGTTCCTCGATGACCCGGGCGCGGGCCTCCTTTTGGGCCAGCGTCTTCTCCCGCCGCACAGCCTGTTCCGCAGCCTCCAACACCACCGCGGCGTTCAGCCGCTTCTCGATCTCGGCCTGCAGCACCTGCGGATGCGCGCCAGCCAGCTCCCGAGACGTCTTCGCCGTGATGCGGGTGCGCAGTTCGCGCCGGTCACCGATCAGCACCTGGCAGCTGGGGCAGTCCGCGCCGGTGTCCATCCGCCGGCCCTCGTCGCACAGCTGCGACCAGCACCACGCCCGCTGGAGCAGGCCCCGGCCCAGGATCCAGCCGACCGGGTCGGTCACCGGCTGGCCCATCTGCTGATCGAACCGCCGCTCCAGACGCTCGGCGAGGACCTGCTCGGCATCCTGTGGCCCGAGGATCCCGCGCACGACATCGAGCTGGACCCGCACCGCCGCAGCCACATGCCGTCGGGCAGCCGGACGGACGATCCGCTCCCACACCAAGCGCACCGGAGCCAGCACCGACTCCAAGCCCGGCGGCAGCGCCGCGGGCCGCACGAACACCGGCGCTCCCAACTGCCGCGCGGCGCCCTTCACCGCGCCAGGTGCGGCCGACCGCCCCGACTCACCGGCGAGATCCTGTTGCTGTTCCCCGCGCAGCGGGCCACCCAGCCCCCACTCGGCGGCACCGTCGCGCTCCTCGGCCAGCCCATGCCCGTCCTCGCGGGCGTACGCGTCTTCCGGCAGACCACCGCACCCCCAAGCGGCTTCGCCGGAAAACCCGACACCGAGCGAGAGAGAACCACCGAGAGAGACCACCTGCGGGTGGTCGGCGTGGAGGGGTGCACCAGCAGGGCGCTCCACCACACCAGTCTCCACCCCCGCCGAAGCGGCCTCTTCCCCGCTGGCTACCGGGCTGTCGCACAGCGGACCGGCCCCAAGATCCCCAAGTGCAGCAGCGGGGCGCTGGGCCTCCTCGGGCTCGACATCGTCGAACGACTCCTGGCGCCAGCCCTCCCCCGACAGCACCAACACCTCACCCGAGGGCGCCTCGTCCTCGCCGTCCGCCGAGGCGCACGCGCACGAGCAACGCCCCTCCGGCTCCTCGCCGCCGTCCCCGACCACCACCTTCGGCTCCCAGCCGCGCCCGAACGCCGACGCGATCGCCGGAACCACCAGCCGCGCCTTGCCAAACTGGCCGTCCTCCGTCGTCCCGCGCACCACCTCGACCAGCCGCAGACGCTCCAGCCGGTCGATGACCTTCCCACCCCCGTCGACCGAACAGCCCAGCGCCTTCGCGACCGTGGCGTCCGCGCGCCCCCGGCCCTCCTTCACCGAACCGCCCACCAACCGCACCCGCCCGTCCGGACGGGTCTGCAACGCAAGAAGCAGCAGCGCCAGCCGGTCCGTCGCCGCTCCCCTCCCCCGCCGCGCCGCCAGCAGCCCCGGCGGCGTCACCGGACCGTCCTTCGGCGCCCAACCCGGCGCGAACAACGCCTCGCAGAACCGCAACAGCGTCGCCAGGTCCTTGCGGGCCAGAGCCAGCGGGTGCATCGGATCACCGCTCTCCCGCGCCGCGAGCAGCGGAAGCAGCTTCCACTCCAGCCCCGCCACCCGGCCGGACTCCTCCGTCCACGGGCCCGTCTCCACCACACAGGCCTCGCGCATCGCGGGTAGCACCGTGTGCTTGACGTACGACTCGGACGCCCCGAGCCATCGCCCCATCTCCCCCGCCCGCAACCGCAACACGGCACTGCGCGCCTTCGCCTTCGCCTTCGCCTTCGCCAGCAGCACTACAGCCGCCAGACGCACCGCATCAGACGCACCCTCAAGAGACCGGTCCGCCAGGAGACACCGCACCGCGGCGTACAGCCGGGCACGCATCACCCGGTTCAGCACCAGCGGATCGCCCGGCCCCGACTCCGGAACCGGACCCGCCAACTCAACAACCTCGCCCCCGCGCGCGCCGCGCCACCGGGACGTACCAGAACGCTTGGAACGAGCCGCCCGATCAGCCGTCTTCGGCATGACTGAACCAGCCCTCGTACGGACAGCGATGATCTGCTCCATAATCGAGGTGGGAAGGGGACACCGGCACCGCGGCCCGTCTGGCTAGGGAAAGCACGAGAGACGGACCCGGCGACGCCGGAACTCAGCTGGCTACCTGGCTGTCCAAAACCCCCTCCACGCGGTGCGAACGGCCCGGGATCGGCAGTCCCGGGCTCTTCGCGTTCTGGGCCCCCCGCGGGGCCTGACCTGTGGATAAGGTCCGGAGGATGGCGGCCGTCCCGACACGCGGGGAGACAGACCCGCCGACTCGATCGGCGTGGGGGCCGATGTTGTGGTGCGACTGCGCCCACGGGCGGTCATGCCCGGCCCCCTTCCTCTCGTCGTCCGGAATTCCGTGTGACCTGATGTGGAGTCAGTCGCGGTCCGGATATCCGTGATGTGCAAGTCCGTAAAGCAGGAGCTGTATTGGCTCCCGTCGCGCTTTCTGAAATTCCCCTAGGGAAGCTGCCCATCAGAGATATCCAGTAGCCGAGCGGTCACCCTACACCCTGCCTGACCTGCGGCGCTGACCCTTCCTGGATCGGCGTGGCGTCCCGCCGAGCCGATTCAAGGGGTACGCAGAAAATGCGGCAGGACTAATTCACAGCGCCTGGAAAGTTGCGAATAGAGTTGCGGCGAGCGTCTCATTTTTCGCGGCATTGGAAGAGTTCTGGCGCTGCTTTCTCGCGATGCACGAGCACTCGCCATGGAGTTTTTCGGGCGACCGAGCGCGAGGAGACCTCGGCGCACGGGGCAGCGGGCTGTGGATGTACCCACGTCGCCCGAGCGGTTCATATGGTGGTGAAGGTGCGCAAGGGGTCAAGGTCCCCAGAATCACCCAAACTGCCTAACCGCATCTGGTTATTTGGACCCTGCCTCCCCTACCCGCCCTGGTGTCTCTGGTAATTTGCACTCCATGAGTACCACAGAAACCAACGCTCGACGCGAAAAACTGCTCGTCAGCCTCACCCCTGAGATGAGGCGAGACCTCCGCATCCGTGCCGCTCAGGTGGGAGTTGACATCCAGGACGCGGCCGCCCACGCCCTCGCGCTCTGGTACGACACCCCGGACGTGGCGACGGTCCCCACCAAGGGAGCCAAGTCCTGGGGGGTCTTCCTGCCGGCAGGCGGCCCCCTGCGCTTCGAAGCAGAGTGCGAAGCTCGCGGCCTGACCAAGGTTCAGGGGATGGCCCAAGCCGTCGACAACTGGCTCAAGGTGCACCCCTCCCCCAGAGAGACGCTCGTCAGCCAGCCGGTCAAGAGGATCCTGGTCGCCCTACAGAAAGGCGGCGTGGGCAAGTCCTTCCTCGCTGCCGGCCTCGCTCAAGCGTTTGCGGAGATGGGCCTCCGCGTCCTTCTCATCGACTACGACCCGCAGGGCCACATGACGAGGCGATTGGGCGTGCAGCCCCTCGCCGTGGACAACGACAACTCGCTCCTGCGGCACATGCTGGGTCAGGCTCGCAAGCACATCGCTCGCATCTTGGTCGAGATCAAGGGCGATCGATTCGGGGGACGGCTGCATCTTCTCCCCGCGTGCACGGACGCCTTCCTCTTCGACGCCGTCATGAGCTCCGTGCGTCACGGTCGTGAAGAGTCGTTGCAGCGTGCCCTCGAGCCCATCGAGGACGACTACGACGTCGTGGTGATCGACGGACCTCCGAGCCTTGGTCTGGCAATGGACATCGCCATGCACTACGTCCACCGCCGCGAGGGAGAGCTCACCGAGCGCTCCGGCATCGTCATGCCTGTGTGGGCCGACACCCCGAGCTTCGAGGCGTACGACCTGTTCAACGGTCAGCGCAAGGACCTGATGAGCGGCACCCGGGTCGAGATCGACGAGCTGGGCTTCGTCATCAACCACTTCGACACCCGTCGCGGAGCGTCGCCGCAGAGGAAGAAGGAGGAATGGGAGGAGCGTGCTGCACCAGGGGTCCTCGCTGTGTTCAACGACCTCAAGGAACAGCGCGAGGCCACGGACGAGCACGTTCCCCTCTTCGAGTACGCCCCTCACTGTGAACTCACGGACGGCCTCCGTAGCCTGGCCAAGGAGCTGGCAGCCTGATGGCGACCTCCAGTAAGAAGGATCGGGTTCCGAGGTACGTGTCGCAGGAGCCTGAGACGACGGGGCCGTCTCGGAACGCGCTGCTCAACCGGTACGGCCTCGGAGGTGAGGACTCCGGTGAGAGCGAGCGCGAGCGCAGGCTCCGCGAGTGGGAGGAGCAGCAGGAGAAGAAGCTGAAGGAGGACTCGGGTCCGGTCGACTCGGGGCCAGCGGAATCGGGGCCGAGCGTCTCAGGCTCGGGGGAGCTGAACCCAGCAGACTCAGGGCGTCTTCCCGAGAGCTCTTCCCCGTCTCAGGACCCCGCACCGACTGGTGATGACGACAGCTCGACGGAATTCGCTGTCACCCACCCGCCTGCTCACGCCGATGAGCATGGGTACGTGACGATGCCCCGGTTCTCGGCACCTACGTCGCAGGACAAGAAGGAGCGCCTGCAGCACTACCTTCGCGGCATCGGCGAAGTCGAATACGCAGCGAAGTCGAACGAGCAGCGTGTTCAGCAGCAGCGACTGCTGGTTCTCGGTGAATACATCATCGCTATGAAGGAGGAGCGCGCCTGGGAGGCCGGGGGCTACACGACCCTGGGGCAGCTGCTGTTCGAGTCGTTCGGCATCCGTAAGGACTACGCGAACAAGGTCGAGCGCGCTGTGCCCGTAGTGAGGGCGCTCGAGTCGGTCACCACCATGGACCTCAAAGAGCGACAGCTTCGCGTTCTCGTCCCGGTGCAGCGCGATCACGGCGATGAGGCGGTGCGCAAGGTCTGGGAGGAGGCAAGTCGGCGGGGCAAGCTCACGGAGAAGTCCCTGCAAGCCGCCGCCAAGTTCCTGGGCTTCGGCCTCCCGGAGGCCGCGCCGGCCCAGGTGGTGAAGTCCTCTCCGAACGAGCCGACCTCCTCATCCACTCCCAGTGGCGACCCTGCCGGCGACGCGCGGCCCGCAGGTGGGGGAGCGGCATCGGAGAGCGGAACTCTGCCCGTCGCTGATGTCCTTCGGCGAATCCGAGAGGTCCGGTCAACTGACGAGGAGCAGGCCAAGGTGATGCTGAAGGAGCTGATGTCGGCTGTCGAGGAGCTACGGGCCGAGATGGGTATCGACGCTGACGCCTAGCTGGGCGGGTGCTCCGCCAGCGCAAAGGTCAGAATGACATTAAGCGGATACCGCGGTATCCGCTTAATGTCAGAATGACGAGAAGCGAGATCAGCCGTGTCGATGACACTAGGGGGTGTCAGCGGCCCAGACCGGCGCTCACCGAGATTGCCGAGGATCACGGGGTGCGGTGGTTCCCGGAGCGCCTCTCGGTTCGGCCGACAGGTTCGCCCCTTCCGAGACGCCGGCTCGCCGGATGAGCGCCTATCCTGCGCCAGGGATTTCGCCAGCCGAATAGGCGTCGAGGCGGCCGTCGCGTGCCCCGACTCTAGTGTCCCGAGTCTTGGGAGGACTGCATATCTAGGATTTGGGGTTCGGTAGGCGGTTCAGGTAGCCGGCGAGGCGTTCGAGGATCTCGTCG
>NZ_JBHJUW010000233.1:0-7923 GCF_042268205.1 Streptomyces sp. NPDC056160 | reverse complement strand
GCGGGGAGAGGAGCGGCGGCTCCTCTCCCCGCACCCGCTCACCGCTTTCCCGTCACTGTTCGCGGGCGCGCGCGGCGGGGAAGCCGTGCGTGCGCGCGCCGACCACGACGAGCAGCACCGGCACCAGCAGGGCCAGCACCGTCCACGGGAAGGACCCCGGCCCGGCCGCGTCGAGCAGGACCCCGCCCGCCGCCCCGCCCACGGCCATGAACGAGTTCCAGGTGGTCACCAGCAGGGGCTGCGCCCGGTCGCCGCCCGCCTGGGCCACCGCCGTCTGCAGGAGGGTTGACACGGCGCCCCAGCCGAGACCCCACAGCACCACGGCCGGGTACACCAGGGCCGCGCCGCCGCCGGGTGCCGTCAGCAGCGCGGCGGCCACCAGGAAGACGGCCGCGCTCGCGATCGTCAGGGCGCGCAGCCGCCGGTCGACCAGGGCGCCGGTGACGGCGATGCTCACCACCGACGCGACGCCGAGCACCAGCAGGACCGTGTCCCGCGCGCCGCCCATGCCGCGCGCCTCCAGGAACGCGGCGACGTAGGTGTACAGGACGTTGTGCGCCAGGACGTAGGAAGCGGTGACGAACAGCACCGGGACCACCCCGGGCAGCCTGAGCGCCCCGAGCAGCGGCTCCCCGGCCTCGCGCCGCCGGCCGGGATGGTCCGGCACCGACACGGCGATCCATCCCGCAAGGCCCAGCGAGACCGCCGCCACCAGGGCGAACGTCGCCCGCCAGCCGAGGAGCCCGCCCAGCAGGGTGCCGAGGGGAATGCCCAGGGACAGCGCCAGCGGGACCCCGGCCATGGTGATCGCGATGGCCCGGCCGACCAGGCGCGCGGGCGCGAGCCGGCGGGCGTAGCCGACCAGTTCGGCCCACACCACGGCGGCGGCCACCCCGGCGGCGGCGCGGAACACCATGGTCAGCAGGTAGTCGGAGGAGAGCGCGGTGACCGCGTTGGCCACCGCGAAGGTGACGACGGCCGCCAGCACCAGCCGTTTGCGACGCCAGGCGGCCGTGGCCGCGGTGACGGGCAGCGCCGTCAGGCCCGTGGCGATCGCGTAGACGGTGAGCGTCTGTCCGGCGGCGGACTCGCCGACCGAGAGGCCGCGGGCCATCTCGGGCAGGACACCGGCGGGCAGGGCCTCGGTGAGGATCGCCATGAAGGCCGCCGTGGCCAGGGCGAGCAGCGGGGACAGGGGGAGCTTCCCGCGCGGCTGCGCGTCCGCGGGCGCTTCCCTCCGGGGTGTGTCCGTCGGAGGGACGTGCGCCGGGGGCGCGTCCGTGGGTCGTTCGGGCTGCGGCATCTGCGACGTTGACATGCCTGTTAGGGTTCAACCTTCACATGTGTGTGAGGGTCAACGCGGCGTCGTATGAGGTGGGTCACATGCGCATCGGGGAGCTGTCCGACCGAACGGGGACCCCGCGCCGGATGCTGCGCTACTACGAGGAGCAGGGGCTGCTGACCTCCGACCGCTCCCCCAACGGCTACCGGGACTACGACGAGCGCAGCGTGGACCGCGTGCTCCAGATCAGGGGGCTGCTGGACTCCGGGCTGCCCACCCGCGTCATCAAGCAGATCCTGCCCTGCCTGAAGAAGCCCCGGTCCATCCACGTCGCCGACGCCACCCCGGAGACGATCGCCACACTGGAGGGCGAGCGCGACCGGATGACCCAGCGCATCGAGTGCCTGGTACGCAGCCGGGACGCCATCGCCGTGTACGTCGACGCCGTCCTCGCCCAGCAGCGGGAAGCCGTCCGTCCGGGCAACCACACCTCCGGCTGCTAACGTCTACCAACCTGTAGACGTTCATCTGTCGGACAACCCGACTTCACGAGGATTCCACTCCTGCACCCACGAGCGTTCCCCCGCGGCGCTCCCGCACTCGAGAACCTGGCCCGGAGATCCACCTGATGACGACTTCCTCCCCGACCGCCCTTGCGCTCGACGGCGCGTCCATCGACGGCGGCCTCTACACCGACGTCACCGACTTCGCCCGCCACACGCACTGGCTGAACGGGACCGCCGCCGCCTACTCCTCCATCGGCATGGGCGTGTTCGTGCTCCTGCTGCTGGCGGCCTGGTGGGGCGCCCGGCGGCAGGGGAACTCGGTGATGGCCGCCGTCCTGGCGACACCGTTCGCCGTCGTCATCGCCTACGTCGCCAACACCGGCATCAAGGACGTCTTCGAGGAGCCCCGCCCCTGCCGGGCCCTGCCCCACGACTTCCTCATCGAGGCGTGCCCCCCGGTGGACGACTACGCCTTCCCCAGCAACCACACCACGGTCGCCTTCGCCTTCGCCGTCGCGCTGCTGATCGTCAGCCGCCGGCTGGGCTCCGTGGCGCTGCTGGCCGCCGTGGCGATGGGCGTCTCCCGGGTCTACGTCGGCGCGCACTACCCGCACGACGTCGCCGTCGGCGCGGTGGTCGGCAGCCTTGTCTCGGTCCTCGTCATCCTGCTGGCCTTCCGGTTCTGCACCCCGCTGGTCCAGCGCCTGCGGGCGGGGGCGCTGCGCCCGCTGCTCGCCGCTCAGACGCCCTGAGCACCGCCCCCGGCTCCGGACTCGGCCCCGGCCCCCGCGGCCGGGGCCGCCGCATGCCCGGGCCGGGCCACCCCGCCCGTGAGGGCCGCCTCGATGGCGGCCATCCGGTCGGCCAGCAGGGCGAGGGCGGCCGTCGCCCGTACGAGCGGGTCCTCGGCGGGGCCGCCCAACGCCCGGGTGCGGGCGTCGGCGGCCTTCAGCTCGGCCCAGCGGCCGGCCTGCTCCGGGGTGAGGGTGCCGCGCAGCTCGGCCAGTTTCAGCAGGTTGGCCTCGGCCCCGGAGGTGAGGGTCTGCGCCTCGGCCGTGAAGTGGTCGTCGACGACGGCGGCGGCCTCGGCCTCGTTCATGACGGGCCGGAGCCGCTGGGCGATCTTGTTCATGGTGCGGTAGGAACCCTGGAGCCGGTACGGCGGCTCGGTGCGCGTGTCCTGCGCCCGGGCGGCGGAGGCGATGTACGCGGCGTTCACCGCGAGGACCGTCTCGCGCGCGGCGAGCAGGTGGCGCAGCACGCCCGTGATCTGCTCCAGCTCGGCCGGCGCGTAGGGGTGCGTGAGCCGGTCCGCGCGGGCCGCCGGGTCCTCGCGGGCCAGCCGGATCAGCAGTTCCAGGTCCTGGCGGTCGCGGCCGGCCAGCGGGGCCAGGACCGGGTTCGCGGTGAGCGCGTTCTCCACGAAGCTCAGCGCGAAGACGTCCTCCTTGCCGGTGAGGACGTCACCGAGGTTCCACACGTCGGCGCGGTTGGCGAGCATGTCGGGGACGCGGAAGCGCTCGCCGGACTCGGTGTACGGGTTGCCGGTCATGCACACCGCGAAGCGCTTGCCCCGCAGGTCGTAGGTGCGCGGCTCGCCGTTCCACACACCGTCGACACGTCGGGTGGCGTCGCACAGCGGGATGAACTTCTGCAACAGCTCCGGTGAGGTGTGCTGGATGTCGTCCAGGTGCAGCAGGGTGTTGTTGCCGGCCGCCAGCGCGAAGTTGATCTTCTCGACCTCCTGGCGGGCGGTGGCGTTCGGGGCCTGGTCCGGGTCGAGCGAGGTGACCGCGTGGCCGAGGGCCGGGCCACTGACCCGCACCATCATCAGACCCAGGCGTTCGGCGACGTACTCCATCAGCGTCGTCTTGCCGTAGCCGGGCGGGGAGACGAGCAGCAGCAGACCGCCGGTGTCGGTCCGCTTGTCCTCGCCCGCGGTGCCGATCTGGCGGGCCAGACTGTCGCCGACGAGCGGCAGGTAGACCTCGTCGACGAGCCGGTTGCGGACGAAGGCCGCCATGGAGCGCGGGCGGTGCTCCGCCAGCCGGAGCCGGACGCGCTCGGCCTCCACCAGCTCGGCCCGCCGGCGCTGGTGCGCCCGGAAGGCGGGTACGTCGCTCGACGCGAAGCGCTCCGTACGGGCCAGGAACTCGTCGATCCGCAGGGGGAGGGCGCGCCCGGTGATGCGCGGGTGGGTGCCGAGCAGGCCCTCGGCCACGGTCACCGGGGAGGCGTCCGACTCGTAGCGGGGCAGGTCCGGGCAGAGCTCGGCGGCCACCGCCTCGGCCAGGTCCCCGGCCGTGGCCTCCGCGCCGGTGGAGTCGGCGTACGCCGACAGCCACGCCCCGGCGAGCTGGCGGCGGGCGGCGAGGTCGCCGAGCGCGACCAGGTCCTCGTCGTAGGCCGAACCGCCCACCGTCCGGCGGAACTTGTCCAGCAGGGTGCGGGTGGCGGCGGCGAGGACGAAGCCGTCGGGGCCGGTGGTCAGCTCCTCGAAGAGGTACTCGGCGGCGGCACGCGCCGCCGCCCGCGCACCGTCCGCGTCTCCGGCGGGGTGCGCGTCCGACCGCCCCCGGACAGCCCCCGGCCCGCCCCCGTCGAACGCCCCCGGCGCCGGATCGGCCGCCTGCACGAGCCCGGCCCCGCCGACGCGTCCGGCGGGGTACGCGGTAAGTCGCCCCCCGGCGGCCCCCGCCGCCCCGAGCACACCACCGCCGAACGCCCCCGGGCCGCCCGGAAGCCAGGCCGTCCCCGGCTCCCGGGCCGCGCCGGCCGCCCCTTCCCGGCCGTCCGGCCCCGCCGCCGCACCGGCCGGAGCGCCGGTACCGCCCGCCCCGGAACCAGGGATCCCCTGGGCGGCCCCGGCCCGCCGGGCGGGCCCGGCCCCCGCCGTCCACCCCCCGATCGCCTCCGCGAGTTCCTCCTCCAGTTCACTCACGGCGCTCGCCGCCGCCGGGCCGAACGTGTCGCGGGCGCGGGCCAGGGAGAGGGCCCGCCGAATCCAGGCGGAGCGGGCGTCCGGTGTGGTGCCGTGGGCCCAGAACAACTGGGCGGCGGCGCGGGCCGCGCTCTCGTGGCGCAGTACGCCCACCCGCTCGTACACCGGCAGGAGAGCCGTGAGGACGACCGTGGCGTCGTGGTCGTGGACGCCCCGCTCGTACCCCTCGTCGTACGCCTCCCCGGCGGCCCGGCGGACGAGTCCCGGCAGGTCGTCGGCGGCCGCGAGCGCGGCCGGGCCGTGCTCGCGCAGCAGCCGGGCGGCCAGGTACTCGCCGCGGTAGACCTCGGGCGACTCCGAGGGCAGCTGCCGGTCGCCGTGGGCGCGGGTCGCGGCGACGTACGGGTCGGTGACCGGGGCACGGTAGTCGGTGCCGGTCAGCGCGAAGGCGAGGCCGTCGCCGTCCGGCACCAGGGTCAGGTCCAGGGGCTGGGTGGTGACGGCGAAGCGGTGGGTGCCCAGGCGGACGGTCCGGCCGCCGTCGGCGTACAGGTCGGTGCGGTCGCGCAGGGCGCGGCCGGCCTCCTGGCGGGCGGCCTTCAGCCGGCCGTCCAGTTCCTCCGCCCGTACCGGATCGCCGAGTGCGCGCAGTTCGCCGGCGGTGCGGCGGACCTTGGCGACCATCGGGTCGGAGGCGAAGTAGGTGCTGACCGCGTCGGCGTCGGCGAGCGTGCCCGCGCGCCGGGACACGGTCTGAAGGATGCGGTCGGCAGCTGTGGCCAGCTGCCCGGCGCGGCGGGCGCGGGCGTCCAGGAGGGCCTGCTTGCGGGCGGAGAAGGCGTCGTGGACCTCGGTGCGCTTGGCGGTCAGCTCGCCGAGGAAGTCGTCGAACTCGGCGAAGCGGGACTCCAGGTCCTCCAGCCGCACCAGCGTGCCCGAGAGCTGCTCGTCGCACGCCTCCGGGCTGTCGGCGGCGGCCAGCGCCCCGGTGACCGCCTGCCCGAGCAGCGCGAACTCGGCGGCGAACTCCGCGCGCCCCTCCCGCTCGCCCAGCTCGCGGCGGCGGGCGTCGAGGAGGGCGCGGGCCCGGTTGACGCCGCCGAGCACCTCGGCGACGCGCTCCAGGACGGAGGTGCGCACGGTGGCGTCGCCGATGTCGAGACCCGCGACGACCTCGGTGACCGTGCGCAGCGTGCCGGCCAGTTCGTCGAGCCGGGCGGCGACGGGTTCCGCGCCGGCCACGGACTCGATCGCCTCGGCGTCCGCGGCGAGCTGTCCGACGTCCCTGTGGTGGTCGGCGAAGGCGTCCTCGCGGGCCAGGAAGGTCACGGCCCGCTTGCCGAAGACGGCGAGGTCGTTCTCGGCCCCGGCGGTGAGTTCGTCGATGCGGGCGGTGTCGGCGTACCGCATCTCCTTCAGCGTGAGCAGGTGCCCCTGGGCCCGGCGCAGTTCGGTCAGGCCGCTCACCCAGGCGGCGGCGCCGCGCGGTGCCTCGCCGCGCAGCCGCCGCACCACGGCGGCGAGCCGTCCGTCGGCCTCCTCCAGCGCCTGTCCGGCCCGCAGGGTGAGGGTCCGTACGGTGCGGAACTCGGTCAGCACCTGCTCGGCGGTGGCCCGTACGGCCTCCAGTGGGGTCCGCAGGTCACCGAGGCCGGCCTCGCCCAGCCAGTGGTGGGTGTCGGCGGCCCGCACGCAGGCGGCGGCCAGCGCCTCGTACACCTCCACGGTCGGCGTGGTCTCGGCGACGGCGCGGCTGATGGACAGCAGGTCGGAGATGCCGCGCACGAGGTCGGCGTTGCCGACGCGGGCCAGCGGACCGGTGCCGGCCGTGGCGGCGGCGTGCGTGTCGGAGACGTACGGGGAGGCCCACAGCTGGATCGGGTGCACCCGGGCCGGTTCCGCGGCCGTGCCCGCCGGGTCCGCGCGCAGCGCCGGCAGCGCGCCGTCCTCGAACAGCGCCCAGCCGTGGCAGGACAGCGGGGTCGCGACCTCCTCGCGGATGGTGTTGTACGACAGCAGCAGACCGCGTCCCTCGGCGCGCGCGTGGAAGGCGTACAGCACGTCCTCGCCGTAGGGTGAGCGCACCTCGCGCTCGAACTCCAGGCCACTGGTGTCCAGTTCGTACGTCTTGTGCGCCCCCGTGGCCAGGCAGTAGCCGCCGGGGAAGACGATGCCCTGGTCCTCGGGCAGGCGGCGGCACGCCTGCCCGATGCCGTCGAGGCGGACGACCGAGCGGGTGAGGGTGTTGAACACCAGGTGGCGGTGGGTGTCCTCCTTGTAGGGGCGGACGCGCAGCAGGATCAGCGCGCCCACACGCGCGTGCGCGATGTCGGCGTCGGCGAGGGCCTGCAGCGGCTCGTCCACCGGCTCGCTGTGGATGCCCTCGCCGATCTCGGTGTCGTCCTCGGTCTTGACGGTGAGGGTGCCGCCGACGGTGGAGACGTAGATCTCCCCGGCGACCGAGACGTGCGGGTGGCGGCCAAGGCGGTGGTCCTCGCGCGTCGCCCCGGTCCAGGTGAAGTCGTGGGCGGGCGGCAGCACGTGGTCGCGTTCGCCGCGCGCGTCGAGGAAGGCGGCCCGCCCGTCCTCAGTGAGGTTCCAGCGCAGGACGCGGATGTCGTCGGCCTTCTCCCCGGTGCGGAAGACGGCCAGCAGCCGGCCCTCCACCCGGTGCAGGCGCAGCAGCCGGGCCTGCCGGTAGTAGCGGTGCAGGGCCGCGAACTCCCGGACGAACGCCGCATCGTCGAGCAGGCCGGGGACGGCGTCCTCGGGCAGCGGCTCCAGGTCCCGGTCGTACAGGGCGAGGACGTCACCGATCCGCGGCTCGGGCCGGGTGCCGTCGTCCGGCCTCGCGTGCGCGCCGTTGTACCCGAACAGCAGCCGGTCGCCGATGGCGACGACGTCCCGCGGGACGCTCGGGTGCTCGGTGCGCAGCCGCCCGGTGCCGGTCAGGTCGAGCCGGGTGGCGCCGAACTCCCCGGCCCGGCGGGCGTTGAGCTGTTCGGCACCGCGGGCCAGCTCCGCGGCCTGGGCGGCCAGCCGGTCGCGCAGCACCTCGTAGGTGCCGCTGTCCACGGCGCCGTACGAACCCGTCTGCTGGGCGGTTGCCATGGACGTGCGTCCCTTCGCAGGCTTCCAAGTGTGTGTCGAGCGTGGGCGGGGGCCCGCGCAGCCGCCGTCCCCCGTACGGTGGC
>NZ_JBHJUW010000232.1:0-7949 GCF_042268205.1 Streptomyces sp. NPDC056160 | reverse complement strand
TGTCGCCCTGGGGTCCCCGCGCAACCACGGCTCGCCACCTGTGGCCCCGCCGCGGCCGTCCGTATACCGGACGGCCGCGACTTTTTTTGCGCCGACGCCTGCGATTCCCGTGTGCGGGGGAGGAAACGGATGCCGGAGGCAGAGCAGGGCTGGAGCCTTCGAAACCAAGGTCACAAATTGTCAAGGCTTGATGAATGCGCCGTTACAGCCGTGTGGCCTGCGAAATCGAACCGTCATCAGCCGGGACCCAGGTGCGGATTCCGAAGGTGAACAGCCATTGACGTGACGGTTTTCGTCGGGATTCCATGCTCGCGCCGGGAGCGGACGAAAGACAGAGAACGTACGACCGAAGCCGCCGGAGGCGATAGCGCTCCCGAGCCCCCATCACCTGTTGCACGAGTCGATCGGAACCGCCGCATGACCGACACGCTCCGCCCTGTCGACACCGCCTCCCCCCGGGCGGCCGACAGCCCCGCAGGAACGACGGACAGCCCCCAGCAGCTCAAGCGCTCCATCGGCGTCGTCGGCGGCACCCTCCTCACCCTCTCGTGCGTCACCCCCGCCTCCACGCTCTTCGTCGTGGTCCCGGACCTGTTCGGAACGCTCGGCACCGCCACCGCCCTCACCATCGCCATCGGCTCGCTGCTCTGCATCGCCGTGGCGTTCTGCTACTCGGAGCTGGGCACCCTCATCCCCAGCGCGGGCGGCGAGTACGCCATGGTCTCCACGATGGCCGGACGGCTGGCGGGCTGGCTGGTGTTCGTGCTGTCCCTGCTGGTCGTCATGATCGTGCCGCCCGTGATCGCCATGGGCACGGCGGACTACCTGGCGCCGCTCGTGCACCTCGACCCGGCGATGACCGGCGCCGGGGTGATGCTGCTCGCCACCCTCGCCGGCCTGCTCGACCTGCGCGCCAACGCCTGGATCACCGGCATCTTCCTGGTCCTGGAGGTCATCGCCGCGGGCGTGGTCGCCGTCCTGGGCTTCGCACACAGCCACCGGGGCGCCGGCAGCCTGGTCTCCATGCAGGTGGCCGGCCAGGGCGGCCACACCGACACCGTGACGGCCATGCTCGTGGTCTCCGGCCTCGCCATCGCCCTGTTCATCACCCAGGGCTTCTCCACCGCCGTCTACCTCTCCGAGGAACTGGAGCACCCGCGCCGCAACGTCGCCCGCACCGTCCTCGCCACCCTGGCCATCTCCTCCGTGGTCATCCTCGTGCCGGTCGTCGCCATCACGCTGGGTGCCTCCGACCTCAAGGAGCTGACCGGCGGTGACCTCAGCTCGATGGTGACGGCCTGGTCCAACTCCGCCGTCGGCACCTTCGTCAGCCTCTGCGTCGCCCTCGCGATCATCAACGCCGGCATCGTCATGGTCATCCAGAACTCCCGCGTGCTGTTCGCCTCCGCCCGCGACAAGGCCTGGCCCGGCCCGGTCAACACCGTCTTCTCCAAGCTCGGCCGCTTCGGCTCCCCCTGGGTGGCCACGCTCGCGGTCGGCGTCCCCGGCGCGGTCCTGTGCTTCGTCAACCTGGACACCCTGTACGGCGTCACGGGCGTCTCCGTGACCGGCATGTACCTGCTCGTCGCGGTCGCCGCCCTGCTGGCCCGCCGCGGCTCCCACAAGGACACCCCGGCCTGGCGCATGCCGCTGTGGCCCGCCGTGCCCGTGCTGCTGATCGCGGTGCTGGCGTACATCCTCAGCCAGCAGGAGGTCGGCTACCTGCTGTGGACCGGCGGCATCATGGCCGTGGCCACCCTGTACTGGGCCCTCTACCTCCGTCCGCGCCGCGACACCCGCTGGCTGGTGTCGATCCCCGAGGACGCCCAGGCCTGAGCCCCCGCGCCACCGGGCCCGCGGAACCCGCGTACCGCGGGTGCGGTACGCCGCGGCGCCGGCGTACTCCCGGCGGAGGGGCGGAGGTTCGGTCCGGCGGTGGCATCGGCCGTGACCGGCGGCCCGTACCGTGGACGCATGGATCTTCGACTGCCCGGCCGGCGAGGGCTGCCGCGCGGACCCCGGCGGTGGCTCGCCGCCGGGGCCGCGCTCGTGGTACTCGCCGGGGCCGGCACCTGGACCGCGGTCGCCTCCGCCGACGACCCGCCCGCGGTGCGCCGCGCCGACCGGGTCATGAGCACGGGCGACGGCGTACGGATCGACACGTCCTACTTCACCCCGGCAGGACCCGGCCGCCACCCCGCCGTCCTGCTGGGGCACGGCTTCGGCGGCAGCAAGGACGACGTGCGGCGGCAGGCCGAGGACCTCGCCGGGGACGGCTACGCGGTGCTGACCTGGTCGGCGCGCGGCTTCGGCCGCTCCACCGGCAAGATCGGGCTGAACGATCCGAAGGGCGAGGTCGCCGACGTCGAAAGGCTCATCGACTGGCTGGCCCGGCAGCCGCAGGTCAGCCTGGACGGGCCCGGCGACCCGCGCGTGGGCCTGGCGGGCGCCTCCTACGGCGGCGCGATCTCCCTGCTCGCCGCCGGGTACGACCGCCGCGTGGACGCCATCGCCCCCGAGATCACCTACTGGAACCTCGCCGACGCCCTCTTCCCGAACGGCGTCTTCAAGAAGCTCTGGGCGGGCGTCTTCTTCAACTCCGGCGGCGGCTGCGCCCGCTTCGAGCCGGCGTTGTGCCGGATGTACGAGCGGGTCGCCGAGTCCGGCACACCGGACGCCGAGGCGCGCCGCCTCCTCCAGGAGCGCTCCCCGTCCGCCGTCGCCGACCGGATCAAGGTGCCGACCCTGCTGGTGCAGGGCCAGACCGACTCGCTCTTCCCGCTCGGCCAGGCCGACGCGGCGCAGAAGGCGATCCGGGCGGGCGGCGCGCCCGTCGACGTGGACTGGATCGCGGGCGGTCACGACGGCGGCGACCTGGAGAGCGGCCGGATCCAGGCCCGCGTGAAGACCTGGTTCGACCGCTACCTCAAGAAGGACGCCGGCGCGGACACCGGCCCGGCCTTCCGCGTCACCCGCACCGGCGGCGTCGACTCCACCGACGGCGCGGCCCTGCTGCGCGGCGCGAGCGCGGACTCGTACCCCGGACTGGCGAGCGGACAGCGGGCGATCGCCCTGAGCGGGCGCGAGCAGCGGTTCCAGAACCCGCCGGGCGCGGGCCCGCCCGCCGTCTCCGCCCTGCCCGGCCTCGGCGGCCAGGGCGCCGGGCTCGCCCAGCTCTCCGCGCTCGGTCTCGGGGTGTCGCTGGACTTCCCCGGCCAGTACGCGCACTTCGAGTCGGCGCCGCTCGACCGCGACCTGCGGATCACCGGAACGCCCACGGTGACCGTCCACGTCACCTCCACGAGCGACGACGCGGTGCTCTTCGCCAAGGTGTACGACGTCGGACCGGGCTCGTCGCGGCCGGTGCTGCCCGCCCAGCTCGTCGACCCGGTGCGCGTCGAGGGCGCGCGGACGGGCAAGGACGTCACCGTCACCCTCCCGGCGATCGACCACGAGGTGCAGAAGGGCCACCGGCTCCGCCTGGTCCTGGCCTCCACCGACCTCGGCTACGCCTCCCCGGCCGCCCCGGCCACGTACACCGCCGCCCTGCGCGGCGACCTGTCCGTGCCCACCGCGCCCGGCCTGACCACCGCGGCGGCCCCGCTGCCCGCCTGGGTGTGGTGGCTGCCCGTCGCGGGGGCGCTGATCGCGCTCGCGCTGCTGCTCACCGCCCGCCGCCGCACCGCCGCCCCGGCCCCCGACCCGGCGCTGTCCGGCGTCCCCCTCCAGATCACCGGCCTCAGCAAGCGCTACGCCCGCTCCGCCGACCGGTACGCGGTGCGCGAGCTGTCCTTCCGGGTGGAGCGGGGGCAGGTGCTCGGCCTGCTCGGTCCCAACGGCGCGGGCAAGACGACCACCCTGCGCATGCTGATGGGTCTGATCCGGCCGGACGAGGGCGAGATCCGGGTCTTCGGCCACGCCATCCGGCCCGGCGCCCCCGTGCTGTCCCGGGTCGGCGCCTTCGTCGAGGGCGCCGGCTTCCTGCCGCACCTGTCCGGCCGGGAGAACCTGGAACTGTACTGGCGGGCCACCGGCCGCCCGGCCGGCGACGCCCACCTGGACGAGGCCCTGGAGATCGCCGGCCTCGGCGACGCCCTGGCCCGTGCGGTGCGCACCTACTCCCAGGGCATGCGACAGCGCCTGGCCATCGCCCAGGCCATGCTGGGCCTGCCCGACCTGCTGATCCTCGACGAGCCGACCAACGGCCTGGACCCGCCGCAGATCCGGGAGATGCGCGAGGTGATGATCCGGTACGCGGCCGGCGGGCGCACCGTCATCGTCTCCAGCCACCTGCTCGCCGAGGTCGAGCAGTCCTGCACGCACCTGGTCGTCATGGACCGGGGGCGACTGGTGCAGGCGGGCCCGGTCGGCGACATCGTCGGCTCCGGGGACACCCTGCTGGTCGGCACGGCGGCACCCGTGGACGAGCCGGTGGCCGACAAGGTGGCCGCGCTGCCGGGTGTGGCCTCGGCGGTCCCCACCGGCGACGGCCTGCTGGTCCGGCTGGAGTCCGGCTCCACGGCCGAGCGCCTGGTGGTGGAGTTGGTGCGGCTGGAGGTGCCCGTCGCCTCGATCGGCCCGCACCGCCGTCTGGAGGACGCCTTCCTCACCCTGATCGGAGGTTCCGCATGAGCACGCTCACCGAGGAGGCCGGGCCCGCCGGGGTCGCCCCCGGCTACCAGCCCGCCCGCACCCTGCCGCTGCGGGTGGAACTGGCCCGGCAGCTCAAGCGGCGCCGCACCCTGATCATGGCGGGCATCCTGGCCGCGCTGCCGTTCGTCCTCGTCGTGGCCTTCGCGATCGGCGGCGACCCGGGCGGGCGCAACAACCAGGTGACCCTGATGGACACGGCCACCGCCTCGGGCGCCAACTTCGCCGCGGTGAACCTGTTCGTGTCGGCGGGCTTCCTGCTGGTGATCCCGGTGGCGCTGTTCTGCGGGGACACCGTCGCCTCCGAGGCGAGCTGGTCCTCGCTGCGCTACCTGCTGGCCGCCCCCGTGCCCAGGGCCCGGCTGCTGTGGTCCAAGCTCGCCGTCGGCCTCGGGCTGAGCCTGGCCGCCATGGTGCTCCTGCCCGTCGTCGCGCTCGCAGTCGGCACCGCCGCCTACGGCTGGGGCCCGCTGGAGATCCCCACCGGCGGCGCGCTCGCCGCGGGCACCGCCGCCCAGCGGCTGGTGGTGATCGTGGCGTACGTCTTCGTCTCCCAGCTGGTCACGGCGGGGCTGGCGTTCTGGCTGTCCACCAGGACCGACGCGCCGCTGGGCGCCGTGGGCGGCGCGGTCGGCCTGACCATCGTCGGCAACGTCCTGGACGCCGTCACGGCGCTGGGCCACTGGCGTGACTTCCTGCCCGCGCACTGGCAGTTCGCCTGGGCCGACGCCGTGCAGCCGCGCCCCGAGTGGTCCGGGATGATCCAGGGCACGGCCGTCTCCGTGGCCTACGCGCTGGTGCTCTTCGCCCTCGCCTTCCGCGGCTTCGCCCGCAAGGACGTGGTGTCGTAGGGCGGCCGCCGTACGGGTCCTTCCGCACGGGCCCTCCCGCAGGGGTTCTCCCGTACGGGGGTCCCGCACACACGAGGGAGCGGGCCGCCGAGTCCTCCGGCGGCCCGCTCCGCGCACCGTGCCCGAGGCTCAGCGCTCGCTGTTCCCGGACAGGACCGACACGTCCTCCAGCAGGTGAGCCAGCGCGCCGTCCCGCTTGGCCTGCGTGGAGTTCTCGGTGCACTGCTGGTTCTGCCGGTCGGACAGGATCGGGATGTCCTGGACGTCGACGACCTGGAGCACCCCGACCGGCAGTTCGCTCACGGCGATGCACGGCTTGTTGAACGACCCCTGGATGAGCGCCATCTGCGGGCTCATGCTCCCGTACGTGGTCGCGTTGCCGTAGCTCTGCCACGCAGCGTTGCCGTTCGCGGCCGCCGGCCCGCTGTCGTTGCCGATCGCCAGGGCCTCGGGAGCCGCGGCGGCGGTGGTACCGAGCGCGGAGGCGGCGATGGCCGCGGTGGCGACAAACTTCTTGATCACTGGGTGGTCCTTTCTGAGGGAACCCCGTCTCCGGAGCGTTCTGGTCAACTGCCCGCGGCCACCGGGGTTTCTCCCGTTCACTCCCACGGCGGATGCCGCGAAGTGTTTGTGTGTTATCCGGACTCCGTGATTTTCAGGCGTTCTGTCATACCGTGCGGGCCAACCGGGTGAACCCCCGCAACCAAACATCTCCCGCCGTGTTGATGAGGCCGTAGGACCTGCGTCGCTACGAGGAAAGGAACGCGCAGTGCTCAAGAAGGCAATGGTCGCCGCTGCGGCCGCCGTATCTGTCGTCGCCGGGTCGGTGGCGGCGGCTCCCGCGGCGCTTGCCATCGGGAACGACGACGGCCCGGCCGTCGCGAACGGCAACGGCTCCACGTCGTCGTTCGGCAACTCGGCGACGAGGGGCAACATGAGCCCGGAGCTCTCGCTGGTCGAGGGCACGCTCAACAAGCCGTGCCTGGGGCTGGACGAGACCAACGTCGGCGTGCTCCAGATCGTCGACGTCCAGGACGTCCCGGTCCTGTCGGACCGGCAGAACCAGGAGTGCTCGGACAGCTCCACCCAGGCCAAGCGGGACGGTGCCCTGTCGGACGTCCTGAAGGACCTGTCGGTCCTCTCGGCCAACGGCGAGAGCTGAGCCGATTCCGGCCGGCCCGGGCTGCCCGCTGCATCATTCGCGGGCGCCCGGGCTGTTTCCGCAGAATTCCTTATCGCCCGAGCAGCCGAGGGTGAGGCGTACGGTGCGCGGGGCAATCGAGTGAATTGTCGGGCGATTTACGTTCCGCCGATTTCGAATACGTCTATTCCTCGTTCAGTGCCGCGACCGTGGAGGTCGTGCTCACTCGGTTTCTCGCCGTCATTGGGGCACCTCGCCCCGAGAAGGGAACTTTCATGAAGAAGAGCGTCGCTGTCATGACGGGCGCCATCCTGGCGCTGGGCATGGCCGCCCCCGCCTTCGCCGACGCCGGCGCCGAGGGTGCGGCCGCAGGCTCGCCCGGTGTGATCTCCGGCGACACCATCCAGGTCCCGGTGCACGTCCCGATCAACCTGTGCGGCGACACCATCGACGTCATCGCGCTGCTGAACCCCACGTTCGGCAACCCCTGCGTCAACGACTGACCACGCAGGCGCACCGGCCACCTCGGCCGTGTCAGGGCCGGCCTTGGACGTCGAACTCACGACCCAGGGCCGGCCCTCCCACATCTGACAGTTCCTCAAGTCGCCGCGGGCGGCTTCGAGCAGGAAGACCACTAGATTGCGACAGACCCTGAGCAGGGGAGTGTTCGCGGCTGCCGCCGCGACGAGCGTGCTGTCCCTGTACGGCAGCGCCGCCTTCGCCGACTCGACGGCGGACGGAGTCAGCGCGGGTTCGCCCGGCCTGCTGTCCGGCAACACCATCCAGGCGCCGGTCGAGGTACCGGTGAACGCCTGCGGCAACACCGTCGACGGTGCGGCGGCGCTCAACCCGGCGTTCGGCAACAAGTGCGCCAACGTCTCGCACAAGACGACGCCGCCCCCGACGCACCGCCCGGACTGCGACGACCAGGGCGCCTACGGCGAGCAGCCCTCCTCCGGGGCGTACGGCGAGCAGCCCTCCCCGGGCGAGTGCACGACGATGCCGCCCACGCACCACACCACTCCGCCGCCCACGCACCGCACGACGCCGCCGCCCACGCACCACACCAGCCCGCCGCCCACGTACCACACGCCGCCGCCTGTGGAGCACACCCCGCCGCAGATGGCCGAGACCGGCAGCGGCAACACCGGGGCGCTGCTGGGGGCCTCGGCCGCCAGCGCCGTGCTGATCGCCGGCGGCACCGTCCTCTACCGCCGCGGCCGCTCCGCCGGCGCCCACCGGTAGACAGCCCGCGGGGCCGACGCCAGGCCGCCGCGACCGCGCCGTCACGGCGGCCCGTCGCGGCG
>NZ_JBHJUW010000231.1:0-8448 GCF_042268205.1 Streptomyces sp. NPDC056160 | reverse complement strand
GACCGCCGGCCTCGCGCATCCGTTCGCTCCGCGGCTTCTGCTGACCGCCGGCCTCGCGCATCCGTTCGCTCCGCGGCTTCTGCTGACCGCCGGCCCCGCGCACCCGCTCGCCCCCCGCCCCCCGCCCCTCGCACTACCCCCCGGCCCCCCGGCCCCTCGCCCCCGCCCACCACCAGCACGAGGGGTACGCCCCGGCACGGCACCAGCCGTCGTCCGCCGTCGTCGACCCCGCGCGCCCCCTTGAGTACCGCCGCGAAGTCCGGTCCGCGGGTGAGGGATCCGGCCAGATGCGCCGGATCCGCGGAGGCGGCCACCCGGCCGCGCGCGTTCACCAGATGGGCGGCCCGGGGCAACTGCCGCAGCAGCGGGAGCACCGCCGCCTCGAAGTGCCGCAGGTACACGTCCGCCGCGGCCACCCCGGCGAAGCCGTCCGCCCCGCGCACCGGTGCGGACAGCGTCAGGCTGTACTCGGCGGAGCAGAGGTAGTCGACGTAGGGCCCGGCCACGGCCCGCAGGCCGGTGTCGCGCGGGAGCGCGAACCACTCCCAGTGGGTGTAGTCCGCGTACGCCGACCGCCCCGGATCCAGGTCGAGCAGCAGCGGCCGCACCTCGCCCCCGGCCGCGACCTGCCACCACTCCAGCCATCCCGGCACGTCCGCCAGCAGCCCCGGCGCGGCGACGAACCCGACTCCGGACATCAACTCCGCACGGCGCAACCGCAGATGCAGACCGGGCCGCAGCGCGGCGAGGTCCGCGCTGACCGGCCGCCGCCCCCGGGACCGTACGCGCCCCAGCAGCGCCGCCGTGTCGGCGCCGGTCTCCGCGACCGCCTCGAACACCGCCTCCAGGGCAAGGCCGACCCGCGCGGCGACGCGCTCCTCGGCGCGGCTGCCGCCGGCCGCCGCCGCCACGGCGAGGCCAGGACTCCTGCTCATCGCGCCCTCCACCGGCCGTAACCGGAGTCGGGCGAGCCCCGGCAGCGGTTCTCGCGGGCGCGGCCGGCCCCGGACAGCGCTCCTAAAGGGCCAGCCGCACGGCGATCAGCCGCGCCGCCGCACCCCGGACGCACCGCTCGGCCGACGCGCGGGCCGCCTCACCGGCGCCATCCTGCACGGCACGGACGACACCGCGCTGCCGCTCCGCGACTTCTTCACGATACGCGTCGTCGTCGAACACGAGGCACAGCAGCGCACCGACCTCCCGCTGGAGCGCGACCTGCTCACGGGTGAGCCGGGCCGACTGCGCGGCGGCCGCCAGTTCGACGTGGAAACGGCCGTACACCCGGCTGCGCGCCGCCGCCCCGCCCGCCGACCCCAACTCCTCGACCGACCGGTGCAGGTGCGCGAGATCGTCCGGCGCCGTGCGCTCCGCGGCGAGCCGGGCCGACGTACCCGACAGGGCGGACCAGTGGTCGCCGAGGTCGCGCAGTTCCTCGGTGCTCCAGCCGCTCAGCCGGGCCCGCAGCCGCTCCCCGCCCGGCAGTTCGGGCAGGGAGACGAAGCTGCCGCCGCCGCGACCGCGCCGGGTGGTCACCAGGCCCTGCTGCCGCAGCGCCACCAGTGCCTCCCGCAGGGTCACCGTGGACACCCCGAGCCGACCGGCCAGTTCGCTCTCGCCGGGCAACTGCTCCCCGTCGGCCAGCAGACCCAGCTCTATGGCGTCGCCGATCCGGCCCACCACCGCGTCCACCCGCGCCCGGCCCTCCACCGGAGCGAACACCGCAGCACGGGCGCCGACTTGCTGATTCAAGGCCACCACCTCGCCCGCGGACCCAAGTCGTGCCCGGAGGCGGTCTTGAGCTTTGAACTATGACTTCATATGTTTCCGTGCAACGTACGTGAGCGCCAGAAAGGTTCCCGCATGGAGCGAAGCGCGATCCGGCTGCACGGCCTGCGCAAGACGTTCGGCGGGACGACCGCGGTGGCCGGGGTCGACCTGGAGATCGGGGACGGGGAGTTCTTCTCCCTGCTCGGGCCGTCCGGCTCGGGCAAGACCACGGTCCTGCGCCTGATCGCCGGCTTCGAGACCCCCACCGGGGGCAGCATCGCGCTCGGCGGCCGGGACGTCACCGGCCTCGCCCCCTTCGAGCGGGACGTCCACACCGTCTTCCAGGACTACGCCCTCTTCCCCCACATGACCGTCGAGCAGAACGTCGCCTACGCCCTCAAGGTCCGCAAGGTGCCCAAGGCGCAGCGGCTGGTGCGGGCCCGCGAGGCGCTCGACCAGGTCCGCCTGGACGGCTACGGCAAGCGTCGCCCGGCGGCCCTGTCCGGCGGCCAGCGCCAGCGCGTCGCCCTCGCCCGCGCCCTGGTCGGCCGCCCCCGGGTGCTGCTCCTCGACGAACCGCTCGGCGCCCTCGACCTGAAGCTGCGCGAGCGCATGCAGGCCGAACTCAAGGCGCTCCAGCGCGAGGTCGGCATCACCTTCGTCCTCGTCACCCACGACCAGGGGGAGGCGCTCGCCATGAGCGACCGCGTCGCCGTCTTCCACGAGGGCCGCATCGAGCAGGTCGGCACGCCCGCCGAGATCTACGAGCGGCCCACGACCGCCTTCGTCGCGTCCTTCGTCGGCACCTCCAACCTGATCCGGGGCGAGTCCGCCCGGCGGATCCTCGGCACCGGCGGCGTCCACAGCGTCCGGCCGGAGCGGATCCGCGTGCGCGAGGAGGCCGCCGTCGCGGACGAGCCCGGACACGCCACCGCCACGGGCACCGTCGCCGAGGTCGTCTACCTCGGCGACTCCACCCGCTTCCTGGTCGACCTCGACGCCGGCGGCCGGCTCACGGCGCTCCAGCAGAACCTGGAGACCTCCGCCGAGGACGTCGCCGCCTACCGCGGCACCAGGGTCCGCCTGACCTGGCACCGCCGGCACACCGTCCAGGTCCCCGACGCCCGCTGAACCGTTCCCGTCCCCTGGGAGGCACGTCATGCGCCCCGCCCGAACCCTGCTCGCCGCGGCCGCCGCCGCGACCCTGCTCGCCGCGACCGCCTGCGGCTCCTCCGGCGGGGGCGGCTCCTCCGCCGGCGGCCTCAACCCGCCCGACCTGAAGGCACCCGCCCACCTGGGCCGCACGGAGGGACAGGTCGACCTGATCGCCTGGGCCGGGTACGTCGAGGACGGGACCGACGACCCCAAGGCCGACTGGGTCAGCGGCTTCGAGCGGCAGACCGGCTGCCAGGTCCGCTCCAAGGTGGCCGCCAGCTCCGACGAGATGGTCAAGCTGATGAAAACCGGCCAGTACGACGCCGTGTCGGCCTCCGGGGACGCCTCCCTGCGCCTGATCGCATCCGGTGACGCCGCCCCCGTCAACACCGCTCTCGTGCCCAACTACAGCGGCATCTTCCCCGATCTGAAGATGCAGCCCTGGAACTCCGTCAAGGGCAAGGCGTACGGCATCCCGCACGGCCGCGGCGCCAACCTGCTCATGTACAACACCCGCAAGGTCGAACCGGCCCCCACCTCCTGGTCGGCGGTCTTCGACGGCGCGGCGACGTACAAGGGGCACGTCACCGCCTACGACTCGCCCATCTACATCGCCGACGCGGCCCTCTACCTCAAGGCCACCCGCCCCGAACTGAAGATCAAGGACCCCTACGCGCTGGACCAGAAGCAGTTCGACGCGGCCGTCGCCCTGCTGAAGAAGCAGAACGGCAGCATCGGCGAGTACTGGGGCGACTACCTCAAGGAGGTCTCCGCCTTCAAGAGCGGTGACTCCGTGATCGGCACCACCTGGCAGGTCATCGCCAACCTCGCCGCCTCCGAGGGCGCCGCGGTCAGGGCGTTCGTCCCGAAGGAGGGCTCGACCGGCTGGTCCGACACCTGGATGGTCTCCGCCAAGGCCAAGCACCCCAACTGCGCCTACAAGTGGCTCGACTGGATCGTCTCCCCGAAGGTCAACGCCCAGGTCGCCGAGTACTTCGGCGAGGCACCCGCCAACGCCGCGGCGTGCGGGCACACCAGCGACCGCAACTTCTGCACCACCTACCACGCCGCCGACACCGAGTACTGGAAGCGGATCGCCTTCTGGAACACACCCATCGAGCAGTGCCTGGACGGCCGCACCGACGTCACGTGCGTGCCCTACGCCCAGTGGGTGCGGGCCTGGACCGAGATCAAGGGCTGAGCCGTGACCGACGCCACCGCGCGAAACGCGGCACGCGCGCCCGGTGCGGCCCGGCGGCTGGCCGGGGCACTGCACCGCCGCCCCCGGCTGCGGCTCTCGCTGCTGCTGACGGCCCCGCTGCTGTGGCTCGCCGTGCTCTACCTCGGCTCGCTGAGCGTGCTGTTCGTCTCCGCCTTCTGGACGACGGACACCTTCACCTCCGCGGTCGTCAAGGTCTGGTCCGCGGACAACTTCCACGCCCTGCTGACCACACCGGTCTACCGGCAGGTGATCGTGCGCAGCATCGGGGTCGCCCTCGCGGTCACCGCCTTGTGCGCGGTGATCGCCTTCCCGCTCGCGTTCTACACCGCGCGCGTCGCCCGCCCGCGGTGGCGCCCGCTGCTCGTGGTGGCGATCCTCACCCCGTTGTGGGCGAGTTACCTGGTCAAGGTCTACGCCTGGCGGCTGATCCTCGCGCAGGGCGGGCTCGCCGACTGGGCGCTGGAGCCGTTCGGGCTCTCCGGCCCCGGGTACGGGCTGCCCGCGACGGTGCTGACCCTGACGTACCTCTGGCTGCCGTACATGATCCTGCCCGTGCACACCGCGCTGGAACGGCTGCCCGCAGGGCTGCTCGACGCCTCGGCCGACCTCGGCGCCCGGCCCTGGCGGACCTTCCGGTGGGTGGTGCTGCCCATGGTGCTGCCGTCGGTCGCCGCCGGGTCGGTCTTCACCTTCTCGCTCAGCCTCGGCGACTACATCACCGTCCAGATCGTCGGCGGCAAGACCCAGCTCATCGGCAACCTCGTCTACTCCGACATCGAACTCGACCTGCCCATGGCCGCCGCCCTCGGCACCGTCCCCGTCGTCGTCATCGTCCTCTACCTGCTCGCGATGCGCCGCACCGGCGCCCTCAGCAGTCTCTGAAGCCTCTGACAGCACGCCGCTTCCGGCCGCACCCAGCCTCCGACCACTTCGCACCGAGGGGATCGCCGTCATGCAGCTCTCCCGCCGGGCGCGCATCGCGCTCCGCGTCGCCGCCGGCCTCGGCTTCGCGGTCATCTACGTCCCGCTGCTGCTGGTCCTCGTCAACTCGCTCAACCCCGACCGCAGCGCGAGCTGGCCGCCCCCCGGACTGACCCTGCGCTGGTGGTCGGCGGCCTGGCACAACTCCGGTGCCCGCGCCGCCCTGTGGGTCTCCGTCGAGGCCGGCCTCGGCGCCACCGCGATCGCCCTGGTCCTGGGCACGCTCATCGCCTTCGCGGTGGCCCGGCACCGCTTCTTCGGCCGCGGCACCCTCTCCTTCGTCGTGGTGCTGCCGATCGCCCTGCCCGGCATCGTCACCGGCATCGCCCTCAACTCCGCCTTCTCCACCGTGCTCGCCCCCCTGGGAGTCGGCCTCGGCCTGTTCACCGTCGTCGTCGGACACGCCACCTTCTGCATCGTCGTCGTCTTCAACAACGTCGTGGCCCGGCTGCGCCGCACCTCCGGCTCGTACGAGGAGGCGGCGATGGACCTCGGCGCCCACACCTTCCGCGCCTTCACCGACGTCACCTTCCCGCTCGTGCGCTCGGCGCTGCTCGCGGGCGCGCTGCTGTCCTTCGCGCTGTCCTTCGACGAGATCGTGGTGACGACCTTCACGGCGGGGCCCGGTGTCCAGACGCTGCCGGTGTGGATCTTCGGGAACATGACGAGGCCGCGCCAGGCCCCCGTGGTCAACGTCGTGGCGGCCGTCCTGGTCCTGCTCTCCGTCATCCCGATCTACCTCGCCCAACGGCTGTCGTCGGACACGGCGACCACGAGCCGGGTGTAGCGGCGCGGGAGGCCCCGGTGAGGTGCGGGGCCGGGCGCCACGGGGCGGACGCCGTGCTCACGCCTCGAACGGTGGTGGAACGGCGGCCAGGGCGGCGCCGGGCCCCGCCCGCGCAGGTGTCGCCCCGCGGCGCCATCGCCACGTCGTCCCCGGCGGGCGTCAGGGTGGGCCGGGGCCCGGCCAAGGCGGTGACCTCGGCGCCGTCCAGGCACATGCGGCCGGTACGGCTCAGGCTCCACCGGCCCGGGTGGGTCGGCACGCACGAGGGTGCGGGTGGCCCGGGGCCGTCGGTGTCCGGCTCGTGCTGCGGGCCGGTGCCGGCGCGGCAGGGCCGCCGCCCGGTCACCGGACGGCGGCCCGCGTGCCTGCTAGAAGAAGCTCCCGACGAGCGAGGAGACCCCGTCCGCCACCTTCGAGACGCCGCTGGCCACGGGTGCGGCGACCTTGGGCACGACGCGCGTGATGCCCGCGCCGATGGCCGCGACGCTGAGGACCGTCTTGCCCGCCGACACGGCGAACTTGCCGCTGGTGAAGCCGTACTCGATGCCGTTGCACACGGTGCTGAGGGCCGAGGTGGCCACCGAGACGCCGACGAGCACGCCGGCGATCGCCCCGAGCACGGGCGCGGCCGGCGGGAAGAACGCCGAGGCGACGAGGAGACCTCCGGCGACGAGGCCGGTGGCCATGCTGGTCCACTCGAAGGCGTCCGCCCACCAGCCCGCGTCCGAGTACCAGGGGTCGTCCCCGCCCTGGCCGGTGCCGTGCGGGTTGACCTGGTCGTTGTGCTCGTTGTCGGCCGGGTTGCGGTTGTTGGCGCGGTCCTCCTTGGCCTTCTGGGCCGCGTCCTGGGCCGCCTTCGCGATCTCGGCCTGCCGCTTGTCCGAGGCGATCTTGCGGGCCTCGGTCGCGGCGTCGGCGGCCGCCTGCGCGTCCTTGCCCGCCTCCAGCGAGGACTGGCGCGCGGAGGCGGCGGAGGCGCGGGCCTGGTAGGACGACTGGAGCGCGCTGCGGGCGGAGTCCACGGCCTTGTTGGCCGAGTAGTTGGCCGAGCGCGAGGCGCTGCGCGCGGTGGCCGCGGCGGCGGCGGCCGAGGCGGCCGAGGCCTTGGCGTCGGCGGCGGACTTGTCGGCGGCGTCGGCGTTGTTCTTCGCCTCCGTCGCGTAGTCCTTCGCCTTGTCGGACGCCTCGACGGCCTTCTTGGCCCAGGCCTCGGCCTGATCGGCCGCGTTGTTGGCGAGGGCGGCCGCCTGGGATGCCGTCGCGGCGTTCTGCTGGGCCTCCTGGGCGATCTTCGCGGCGGCGGCGATCGCGGCCCGCATGGCGGCGGAGTGGCTGAGCGAGTCGAAGTCGAGCTGCGCGGCGCGGTACTGCACCGACTCCACGAAACGGCGCCGCATCCACGTCGGCCCGGCCATCGACACGGCCGCGTACGCCTTGGAGTACTCGCCGCCCTGGGCTATGACGGTCGCCGTGGTGACGGCGTCGTCCTCCTTGACGGCCTCGGCGAGGTCGTGGTCGAAGAACTTCTGCAGCGCCTCGGGCGTGTTGGCGTCGAGCGCGTCGTTGGCGGCCTTGGTGACGGCCTTGCCCGGCTTGGCGGCCAGGATGCGCCCGATGCGGACCCGGTTCTCCTCCGAACCGGAGCGGATCATGCCCGAGGTGACGAAGTCCCCGATGGCGGCGGTACTGCCGTCCGCGAGCGCGGCGGCGGCAGCCGCGGAGACGGCGGGGTCGGAGGTCTGGGCGATGTAGAGGACCGTCTCCCGGTCGTCCTGGCCCTGGGCGACCATCCGGTCGAGGTCGACCCAGTTCAGGATGTCCATGTCGTCCCCGGCGAGGGCGAACTGCGCGGCCTCGCGGGACCAGTTGCCGCTCGCGCCGAGGAAGCGGACGGCGGCCTTGCGGCCGAGGGTCGCGGCGAGCCCGTAGTCCTCGGCGGCGAGGGCCGCGGTGGCCTTGTCGAGCCAGTCCTGCGTCTCCTGGGCGATCCGCTGCTGCTGGAGGCGCTTGCCCTCGTACTCCGCCTGCTCCTTCGCCTCGGCCTGGGCGAGGGCCTCCGCCTCCTCGATGCCCTGGTCGCGATCCTGGTACAGGCTGTTCAGCTCCGCCTCGCGCGCCGCCTTCTCGACCTCGACGGCCTCGGCGACGGTCTGGGTGGCGGTGTCGGCGGCCTTCACGGCCTCGGCCGCGTACGCATTCGACTTGTTGGCGTAGTCGCGGGCCTGGCCCGCGTACTTCACGGCCTCCTCGGCCGCGTCGGCCGCCTTGTCCGCGTGCTCGGCGGCCGCGTTGGCGGCGTCGCGGGCGTCGCGTGCTGCGGTGGCGGCCCGGTTGGCGAGGGCCTGCGCCGTGGAGGCGGCGTTGGTCGCCTGGTTCGCGGCGGTCGAGGCGATGGCCGCCTGCCGCTTGGCCTCGGCCGCCTCGGACTGCGCGACCCCGGCGGAGGCCGCGGCCTGCGCCGAGGCCGTCGCTGCGGCGGCGGCGTTGCGGGCGGCGGACGCGGCCGACGAACCGGCGGCGGAGGCCTGCGCGGAGG
>NZ_JBHJUW010000230.1:0-8474 GCF_042268205.1 Streptomyces sp. NPDC056160 | reverse complement strand
CGACGAGATCCTCGAACGCCTCGCCGGCTACCTGAACCGCCTACCGAACCCCAAATCCTAGATATGCAGTCCTCCCAAGACTCGGGACACTAGGCCTGCACTGTGAAGTACGCCCGGGGCGTGACACCTCCGGGGCCCCGGGGGCCGTCAGCGGCTTCCTCGACGGACTCGGGCGTGCGGTCGAGCACGTCAAGCATGGGACGGTCTTCCTCGACACGGCAGATTCGTACGGGTGCGGCCATTCGGAGCGCATGATCGGCCGGTTTGTGCGTGAACGTCAGGACGTGCCTCTCTACCTGAGCAGCAAGGTGGGCCGGGTGCGCGGCTCCGCGCCGCACCCGTTCGCCGACCGGCACATCCATCACCAGTTCGAGCAATCGTTGGAGAACCTTTACGCCGAACAACTGGACCTCTACACCCTGGAGTCCTTCGACTTCGGACCCGCGGATCGCTATCTCGGCAACGCCATCGACGCGATGCGCACACTCCGGGAACTGGAGTCCATCAAGGCGATCGGCATGCGAGGGCCGTACGCGGACTACGGGTCCTCCCCCGCGGAGTGGGAAGCGCAGGCAGAGCGGTTTCTGTACCTGTTCCGCCTGATCAAGCCAGATGTCGTCTGGACCCGATTCAACGCGTTCACGCCGGCCGTCCTGCTCGATGGCGAGGACCTGTTCTCCTTCACCGCCCGCCACGGCGTCGGCCTGGTCCTGGCCGCGCCGCTGGCGCACGGCGTCCTCACGGGGGCGGGCGGACGCACAGGGCGTTCTCCGTCTCACCTTCACCGCACCGCCTCCCAGGGCCTCGCACGGTCGACACCACTGCTCACGAAACGGATCGCCGAGGGGCTCCAGAGGCTGCGGAACACCTTCGACAGCGCGCCGGGCACACTGACGCGCCTGGCTCTGCGGTCCTGCCTGCAGCGCGGTGACAACTGCGTCGTCGTCATGGGCTTCAGCAACGGAGAGCAGGTCGAAGAGAACTACACCTGTCTGGGGCCTGCCCTCACGGAACACGAACTCGCAGTCGTCGACGAGATCTACGAACACCTCCGCGACGGGCTTCAGGTAGACGCTACGCGGCGTGTCGCCGAGGGAGCACACATCTGACAGGGCGCCTCGGAACCGTCCGTCGCCGGCCGGCCACGGGAGACTCCGCATCGTCGACCACCGCCGCCGCACGGCGGGGCCCCGGAACCTGCCGGATCCGGTCATGCAAGGCGCGGAGGTTCCTCCGCGTGGTGGGTGGGGATCGGACGGTTCGCTGCCCACCCCCAGCAGCGGTCACCGCCCGTATGAGGAAACAGATCCTGCGAATGCGGAGTCGCCAGCGCGGTCCGGCAGGGTGGTGCAACACCACGATCCGTCTTCGATCCCGCGCTCAATGAGCGCTCCATGGCGCATCGTGATCATCGTTGCGGAGAGTGGTCAGGCGGAAGGCGAGCTGTTCCACGGCTGCTCCGTCGCCCTTGTCAGCGCGTCGTATGAACGAGCCCAAGGCGTGCAGGTCTCGCATCCGGGTGAGAACCGGGAGTCCCGGCCATTGCGCTGGGTTGTAGCCGTAGGCGTGGGCGAATGCTCTGAGCTCCTGCTGAGTTCTGCCGAAGCGGACGCCCTGGAAGGTGTTCGCGAGATCGAGCTCGCGTGGGCCGAAAGCGGCCTCGTCCCAGTCGCCGAGCAGAGCGCGGGTCCCGTTCCACAGAGTGTTTCCGGGGTAGGCGTCACCGTGCACGAGCCCCTCTCCCAGCGGGAAGTCCAGGCGGCTGTATGCGTCCAAGGCCAGGACCATGGCTTCCTGGAGCCAGCTCCGGTCGCTGCCGGAGAGTGTGGAGCTCTGGTGCACCGTCTCACCAAGCGCGGCGAGGGGCTGATACGGGGGCAGTTCGATGGGTGGCGGAGGCAGACTGTGAAGCCGGCGGAGGAGCCCGCCTAGGTGCTTAGGGGACGGGGGCGTTCCCTTGGTCTGGTGGTAGTGGGTCCAGAGCGTGATCGTATAGGGCGGTCGGTCGATCGGCTGTGGGACGTTGATCGCCTCGGTGACGGCGAGGCCCTGTTCAGCGAGCCAGCGGGTCAGGGCTACGGATCTTCCAACGGCCTTGCGCTGGTCCCAGGGGCTGGCCCGGACCACGATGCGGTCATGAGGGAGAAGGTACACGGAGGTGGCGTGCCTCCGCAGCGGAGTCAGACCGCGGGCGAACAGCCCGAGGGCGCGGCACGCGTCTCGGATGGCGTCTTCTTGGGCTGTGAAGGTTGTGGTCATCACAAGGAAGGTATCCGGCTTCCCGCGTCGATAACGCGGTAGCTCGTGGCGAGGTCGGCAAGCTCACGAATGTCGCGGTTCCCGGCGAAAGCTGGCTGCCGCAGGAGCGCAGCGACGCGGTCCACGGCCTTACCGAGCTGCTGGATGCGCAGCTCCGGTGGAAGCGCGAGGGTCTGCCGCAGGCGCTCGGCCGCGCCGTCCAGGTCCCCTTGGGCGAGCCTGGCCGTGGTGATGTCGATGACGGCCAGGGCCTCGTCGCCGTACGAGCGTTCTTCGGGCGGGCCGGTGACGTACCGCTCGATGGCCGCAGTGGCGTGTTGCTCGGCAACTGCGTGCTCGCCGAGGAGGGCGAAGGTGCCGCCGAGGTAGTACTCCTGCTTGGCGACCGGAAAGCTGAGCAGGCCGCCGAACCGTTCGATCTCGTCCTTCTCCGGTGTCTCCTCGCGCGCGCGATGCAGTCGCTCGACAGCCGCGAGTGCGCGGTCGCGGTCGCCGAGGCGTGCGGCGGTGCGGGCCTCGATGGCGGCGATGCGGATGCGGGATTCGCCGGCGGGGGCGAGAGCAGCGGCGTGTTCGGTGAGCTTGAGCGCCATGCGGCTCTGCGGGGACCACTCGTTGATCAGTGCGGTGGTCCCTCGTGTCCAGGCTCGGAGACCGGTGTGATCGGCCTGCTCGGCGCAGGTCCATGCGGTGCGCACTTGGGCCATGGCCGAGCGGGTGTCTCCGAGGTTCTGGGAAGCGTGCGACAGCAACAGGCAGGTCGTGCCTCCCAGAAGGAATAGTTCCCTGGTCTGATAGGGCCGCTGCCGCCCTACGAGGAGGGCGAAGATTTGATCGCGTAATGAAAGGAGGTCGGCGAACAGCGGGAGGAGCGGCGCGTGTACGTAGTCGGTGGCAATGCGTGAGATCTCGAACGACAGGTGTTCAAGTGTGTCGTCGGTGACGTTGCTGGGTGTGACAGATGCGGCGAACACCAGCGAGGCGGCGGCAGCCTCGGCGGACAAGACACGAAGGTCGTGAGCATGCTCAGACGAGTCTGTGGTGCCCTCTGATCGGAGTCGCGCGTCCCTTGAGGGGGTGTCGAGAGCTTCATCGCTGTCTGTGGATAGGTCTGGCAACAAAAGTGAGGAAGAAGCCTCCGGCTGGGAAGCCGTGATGCGGCTGACGTCGGTGCTCAAGGGCGGGGCGAACAGTCCTACGACGGGCTGCTGGAGGAGGTGTTCGAGGATCCGGCGGGTGTCTTTCTGGGGCGTGGTCTTGATGTCGCCGGTCATCCACCGGTTGAAGGTGCGCTGGGAGACGGTGACGTCGGCGAGCCGTCGCTGACCGGTCTCGGCGGCCAGCTCCCGTGCGGCAGCGGTGAAGCGTGCCCCGAAGGTCTGACTGGTGGTCCAGCCCTTCTCCTGAACGAGCAGACGGAAGAGTGTCATCGTCTTGACCTGCATCGCACGCGCCTCTCTCACCGGCCGTAGTCAGCCTTGCCCGTCGAACACCAGCCTGACAGTTGGAACGCAACAGCGTCGTTCGTGTCCACCTCGTCCCTCATTCCTGGGCCTCTTCGGGTCAGTGTTGCCGGCGGGCGGGGGAGGGGGTGGACGAGCGCGGGCGCAGGGGCACACTGCGCACAACGCGCCAGCGGTAGGCGGGTGCCGGACGGTTCGTGCGCCAGAGCTCGACGAGTTCCACGCTGTCGATGTCCAAGGGCACCGGATCGAGGGTGCGCAGGCGGGCGACGCTCTCGATGACGGGCGCGGCGGGTCGTTCGCGGTTGGAGTACTGCACGCCCAGATGGGGGCGGAAGGCCGCGGTGGGCTTGCCCCCGGGCACGCCCGCGCGTCGCCCGGCTTCACTGAGAGCGGCATGCAGGCGGATCAGGGGCGTCCACGGCGCGAGGGAGAAGCGGACGGCTCCCCGCGATCCCGCCATCGGGTGAGCAGCGGCCCGGAACGCCGTCACCGGCATCCGTGCCGCCAGGGCGGCGACCGCCTCCAGCTGGTTGTCGGAGACCAGGTCGGTGCTGCCGATGCGCGTCAAGGTCACGTGCAGCCCGTCCTCGGGGACGCAGTCCATCTCCAGGTGTGCGAGCGCGTCCTGGCACTGCCGCGCGCGGCTGACAAGAGCGTCGGCGTCGGGAAAAGTCAGCATCCAGTAGTAGGCTCGGACGCCCTCGTGCCAACCTGGGCGCGCCCAGTGGTCCGTCATCCGCTCGACAGCGGTGAACGCTCTCCAGTCATGATCGACGACCAGGTCGGTGCTGTCGAGGTCCGGCGGCGGGCTGTGCGGGAACGCGTCGGGGAAGACGTCCAGTTCGGGCGTCACGATTCTCCCTACTGCTGCAGAGCGAGCTCGGGGCCCGAGCCGCTGACGATCGATCGGGCCTGCGGGCGCAAGCACCAGGTCCGAAGCTCCTCGGCATAGTCACTCACATCAGGCTCTGTGTGCCAGCGCCCGGCCCGCTCGTACAGTTCGTTCGCCCGCTGCCACACGGACGCGATGGGCGCGCTGGTGCCGGCGTGGAGCGCGCTGCGCCCGAGCGACATGGCGTGCTCCACCTCCGGCTGCTTGTGCTCCAGGAGCGCGGCAGCGACATCGAGCCGGACCAGGGCCCTGCTCCACTCGGAGTCGGACTCCTCGATCAGCCTGTCGATCTGTTCCCCGCAGGACAGGACCTCGCCGGTGTCGCTGAGGGACAGCCGTGCGGTCATCTCGTTGGCCAGGGTTCTGGCAAGGCTGTAGGGGGCGAAGGAGATGCACGAGGTGATCCCGCAGGGCAAGGACGGCTGCCGATCGGAGAGGTCCAGCGCCCTCCCGATGGCACGCTCCGCCCCCCTCCGGTCGCCCAGTCGAGCCAGAGCCCGCGCCCGGCCGTTGACCAGCAGCCTGATGGCCTGGCCGTCACCGGGCGCCAGGTCGATCCCGGCGGCCGCGGCCGCGTCGGCCTCGGCGTAACGGCGCTGGTAGTACAGGCTCAGCGACCGGGTCCCAGCGGCCCACATCTGCAGCGCCGTGTCCCCGACGTGTCCGGCCAGGGTCTCGGCCTGCGCGCAGTACGCCTCCGCGACCGCGGGCCTGGCCCCGGCATTGACGGCCATGTACGCCAGGAGGCCCGCCGCCTGCCCTGTCAGCCGGAACAACTCGGCCTGCACCGCCGGCAGATGCTCTCTCTCGCTGAGCCGGGCACCGAGTTCCCGGTGCAGGGCCCGGGTCTGTCCGACCAGTGCCTGCGGGCCGTGCGTCTCGTAGCGGTCGACGATCCCCTGGATCTCCCCCCGGAAGTGGTCCAGCACGACCGGGCCGGTGCTGGACTGCGTCAGCAAGTCGGTCTGCGTGACCACAGCCAGCGGGTCGTCGAAGGCACCCTCGCTCCCGAGGTCACGAGCTGCACCACCCGGCGGGGCGAACAACAACGCGACCGGCTGCTGGAAGAGGTACTCGAGGATGGTCCGAGTGTCCCGCTGAGGCATACTCCGCAGCTGACCGGCCATCCAGCGGTCGAAAGTCCGGCGCGATACGGCCACGTCCGCGAGCTGGCGTTCGCCGGTACGCTCGGCGAGCTCCCGCCCCGCCCTGGCGAAATGCATGCTGAACGTCTGGTGCGTGGTCCAGTGCCGCTCCTTGACCAGCTTGCTGAACAGAGTCATCCGTGTCGTATACACATCAACTTCCATCGCGTTCGCGGAGTGCCGGCATCGCCACGCTGCCTTCACACGCCGGGGCCGGCAGCGCCGGGCACAGAGCAACTCGCCGCAGGAGGCGGCAGAAGTCGGCCCAGGGCCGCTTCGCCTGGCGCTCCCGTCGGGGCAGGCCCCTTAGCCGGCACTCGGCGTACGGGCGCCGCGCAGCACGGACCCCTCGCAAACCCGGAGTGTCGGTCTTCGCTGCCCGATCACGAGCCGCGTGCTCGAAGCGGCTGGCGCGCACGCACCAGTTCCCCCATCGGTGCTCGTGGACCGGTATGCGGGGCAACGTGAGGCGGCGGGTGGGCATCTCGGACCTTCCTGGGGGTGAAGGCAGGGGAGCGTGCGTCCGTGCTACGTGATCTGGATCACGAGGTAACTATGCGCGCACAGCGCGTTGTTGGCAAGCCTCACTCTGCAACCTGCAGAGTTCGAGCTGCAGTCTGGTCGGCTCAAGGACACCGTGGCACACTGCTCCGGACGGCAACCGACAGCCGAAGGGGAGAGGCGACCGGCGTGAGTGAACCAAAGTCGGCCCCGACCGTGCTGGCCATCGTCCTCGGCCGGCGCCTGGCCGCTCTGCGCGAGGCAGCAGGCTTCACCGCCGTACAGGCTGCCAAGCAACTGCGGATCGCCCAGACGACCGTCACCCGGATGGAAAAGGCCGAGACCTCCCTCAAGTACGCCACCGTCAAGACCCTCCTCGAGGTCTACCGCGTCCCTCAGGACGAGATCAGCGAATTCCTCGCCCTCCTCGACAAGGCGGCCACACCCGGCTGGTGGCAGAGCTTCCGCGACGCCCTGCCGGGCTGGTTCGGAGTCCACGTATCACTGGAGAACGCCGCGACCGACATCCGCGGCTACGAGCCCGGAGTCATTCCCGGCCTGCTGCAGACGCCGGACTACGCACGCGCCGTCATGGAGCGAGGGCTGCCCCGCATGCCGGCCGACGTGCTCGAGCGACGCGTCGACCTTCGCAGCAGACGCCAGGGCATCCTCACGCGCAAGGACCCGGCGCCTCCTCAACTATGGGTAATCACGGACGAGACGAGCCTGCGACGCGCGGCCGGAAGCCGCGCCGTCATGCGTGAACAGATAGAACACCTCCTGGACGTGGCGGACCTTCCGAACGTCACCCTGCAGGTGTGCCCTTTCGAAGCCGGCCTCCACCCGGGTGCCTTCGGTCCCTTCACTGTTTTCCGGTTCGAGATACCAGAACTTCCCGACATCGTCTGCACCGACAGCCTGAGTCGTGCCGGATACAGCGAAGAAAAAGTAGAAGTAGCTTTGTTCCGTGAGGCGTTGGGGCAGATGAGTGTATACGGTTTGTCGAAACAGGAAACCAAGAGATTCCTTGGTGATATCCGCAAGGAGCTGTATCTATGAGCCACGTCCACCGTGCCACCGCGGAACTCGGAGCGGAGCAGTGGGTCAAGCCCTGGAGCGGCAGCAACGGCGGCAACTGTGTAGAGGCGAAAAGCCTCGGTGACGGGTATGTAGCACTCCGGCAGTCGACAGACCCTGACGGACCGGCCCTCATCTGCGAGCCGAGTGAGATCGCGGCCTTCATCCTCGGCGCTAAGGCGGGGACCGCCGACTTCCTTCTTTCCTGAACCCGCAGGTTCGCAGTCCAGACGCCGAGAACCAGACCCGGAAGGCGCGCAGAACCACAATGCCGTTAAATCCCATCGACACCAGCCGCCCCCACCCCGCCCGTATGTATGACTACTACCTCGGCGGCAAGGACAGCTACCCCGTAGACGAGGAAGCCGCCAAGAAGGTCATATCTTTCCTGCCGGCTATCCAGACCGCTGCCCGAGCCAACAGGGCCTTCATGAGGCGTGCCGCCCGGATCCTTGCCGACCGCGGCGTGCGTCAGTTCCTCGACATCGGAACCGGAATCCCGACCGAGCCCAACCTCCACCAGGTCGTCCAAGCGGTGCACCCTCAATCACGCATAGTCTACGTGGACAACGACCCCGTCGTCCTCCGCCACGCGGAGGCGCTTCTGCGGAGCACACCGGAGGGGTCGACGAAGTACATCGAAGCGGACGTCCGCGAGCCCGAGAAGATCCTCGAAGAAGCCAAGGAAATCCTCGACTTCGAGAAACCGATCGCCCTCTCACTCGTGGCCCTCCTGCACTTCGTCTCCGACGAGTACAAGCCCTACAACCTCGTCCACGAACTCCTGACCGCTCTTCCCTCCGGCAGCTTCCTCACGCTCTCGCACGTGACAGGAGACTTCGACGCTGCCGCCTGGGACAGAGCCGTCCAAATCTACCGTGCCAGCAGCGTGCCAGCACAGGTACGGTCACAAGCCGAATTCGCTCGATTCTTCACAGGCCTCGCCCTAATCGACCCTGGTGTCCAAGTCGTCACCGACTGGCACCCAGAGCCGGATCAAGAGGTCACTGGCGAACAGGTACCGCTCTACGTCGGCGTCGGGAGGTTTCCCCCTGGTCGTGGACACCCTGGACACTGGAACTATGAAGTTCCAGAGATCAGGAGTTCCCGTTGGGGACCTACAAGTACTCGGAT
>NZ_JBHJUW010000229.1:0-8737 GCF_042268205.1 Streptomyces sp. NPDC056160 | reverse complement strand
TCTGTGGGACACTTTCACTTACGAGGTGCCTTGCTTCGTGGGACTGATGTGGGCGTAGGAACTCCCATCATCCCAGGTCAGCAGGCACCTCTTCTGTTTTCATCGCCCACAGACCGAGTATCACGCGGTGGATCCAGGCTGAGGGCGCTGTTCAGCACGAACAACCGGGGCCTTCAGGCCAGGGAAGCGTTCACGGACCGTCAGCTGCAGTGGGATCTCGTCGCCACCGCGCTCGCCGGACACCTGCAGCGCACCACAGGGCCGGCTGTTCAACGTCGAGGACCTGGAGGCGCCGCGCGACAACGTGATGATGTTCCACGGTGTCGGCGGCATCGGCAAGACGACGCTGTCCCGCAAGTTCGAGGCCGCGCTGGCCAGCGCCGATCAGCGGCCCGCGCAGTGGGGTGAGCCCACCTGGACTCAGCGCATCCTGCCTGTACGGATCGACCTCGCCCGCTCGGCCGGCACCTCGTTCGAGGACCTGGTGCTGACGATCCGGGCCGCGCTCAGCACCCTCGGCCGCCCGTTGCCCGCCTTCGACGTGGCGCTGCGCCGCTACTGGGAGCACCAGCACCCCGGCGAGCCGCTGGAGGAGTACCTGCACCGCGGCGGCCTGGCCAGCCGGTTCGGCAAGGCGATGTCGCAGCAGATGCAGTCGGCGATGGCCGACGTCGCCCAGACCCTTCTGCTGCCCGGCACCGTCGGTACGGCTATCGGCCAGGTCACCGGCTCACTCGTCCGAGCCCTGCGGGAACGGCGCCAGACCGTCCGCGCCCTCGCCGGGTGTACGCGGCTCGCCGACCTCCTGGAGGCCGACCCCGACGTGGAGGCGCTCAGCTTCTATCCGCACCTGCTGGCATGGGAGCTCGCCCATTTGCCGGCAGGCAAGCGCCTGACGCCGGTGATCTTGCTGGACACCTTCGAGGACGTCGGTGACCGCACCCACCGCGACCTGGAGCGCCTCATCCAGCGGGTGGTATGGCTCATGCCGAACGCCTTCTTCGTCATCACCGGCCGCTCACGCCTGCAGTGGGCCGATCCGGCTCTGCAGGGCCAGCTCGACTACACCGGACCGGCCGCCTGGCCCGGCCTGGCGGCCACTCCCGCCTCCGTGGTCCCGGCCGCCCGGGCGGCAGGCGTCGCCGAACGGCCTCCTGGGCGGCAGGTCCTGGTCGGCGACTTCTCACCCGAGGACTGCGACGACTACCTCGCCCGCCGGCTCTCTCACAACAGGCAGCCCCTCATCAGCGCGGAAGTCCGCCAGGTCATCACCGGCCGGTCCCACGGCCTGCCCCTCTACCTCGACCTGTCCGTCCTGCGCTTCCTGGAGATCCGCCGCACCCGTGAGCCGGCCCCGGCCGACTTCGACCACGACTTCGCCGCCCTGATCGCCCGCACCCTGTCCGACCTCACCCCCGACGAACGCCACGTCCTGCGCTCCATCAGCCTGCTCGACGCCTTCGACCTCGCCCTCGCCACCGCCACCGCCACCGCAGGCCTGCCCCACGAGGCACCCGCCCAGCGCCTGATCGAGCGGCCCTTCATTCGCGAAAACGCCTTCGGGCTGTGGCCCTACCACCTGCACGGCCTGATCCGCTCCACCCTCCGCAGCGCCGACGACGCCACCGACGACCGCTGGACCGACCGCGACTGGCAGCAGGCCGCCGAACGCGCCCTGAGCGCCCTCGGCACCCAGTGGGCCGCGGCCGAAGGCACCGGCCGGGACCGGATGCTCCTGGTCGGCTGCCTGCGACAGGGCCTCCCCCTTGCCCGCGACTTCCGGCTCGACCTGGGCTGGCTCGCCGACGCCGCCTGGGCCTACGTGAGCGACTCGGTGTGGGAACCCATCGCCCCGCCCGCCCGCGCAGGCAGCACCAGACAGGCACAGACCGCGGCCGACGCCCTCGTCGAACTCCTGGCCGCCCTCGCCCGCCGCCAGCACGAACACCGCTCGGTCACCGCCGCCCGGCTCACCGCCGTGACCGGCACCGGGCTGCTCCCCGCCGACCTGCACGAGATGGCCACGTACTACCTCGCCAAGGCCCACCGCGACCTCGGTGACTCCGCCGCCTCCCGCCGCGGCATGCAACTCGTCGCCAGCGGCGGCGGCCGCCTGGCCCCCGCAGCCCGCCGGGGACTGGCCCACCTCGCCCGCCTCGCCGGCGACTTCCCCACCGCCTACGACACCGCCCGCACCCTCGGCTGGGCCGGCCGCCAGCACCGCGTCGAAGGCGACATCCTCTGGCCCCACGGGGACATGGACCGCGCGGCCGCCGCCTACACCGCCGCCCGCGACCAGGCCGAGCAGCACGGCGTCGCCGGGGAACGCGCCACCAGCCAGGCCCAGCGCGCCCTCGTCGTGGCCTTCACCGACCCCGCCACCGCGGACGACGAACTTCACCTCGCCGAACAGCTCCTCACCGGCCTCAACCTACGCGCCACCAGGCTCACCGTGCAGATCGCCGCGCTCGTCCGCGACGCCGGCACCCCGCTCGGACTCGAAGCCGCCCGCAGTCTGCGCGCCGAGACCCACGACGCCGGCATCACCGCGGCCCAGGCCGTCCTCGAGCTGGCCCTCGCCTTCCACCACGCCGTCCTCGGCGAACAGGAAGAGAGCGACGCCGTCATCGACCGCCTGCACGAACTCGCCGGGAGCGGCGACTGCGCGTACTACGCCGACATCGCCCACTTCATGACCGTCCGGTCCCTGTCCCAGCCCTCCACCACCCGCTGGCTGGACAGCCAAGACGCCGTACGCGACCGGTGGCACGCCCTCGTCATGGAGCGGCGCCGCCACCTTGGACCCCTCCGGTGACGGTGCTGCCGAATCCTCGGTATCGCACCGCCTGAGCGCCGCTCGTACAGCTGTGGCCCTGCCCCTGGTAACTCCAGGGGCAGGGCCACAGCGGCGTCGGCAGCGGAAGGTCAGCCGGCTTCCGGGTTCCGGCCGACGAGCTGCGTCAGCAGCTCAACGATCTGCGCCTGGTTCCGGTCCATCTTCTCGGCCAGACCACGAACCTCACCAGCGAGTTCGTTCAGCTTCCCGTCGAGATTGCCCGCCTTCTGATCAAGGTTGCCGACCTGGAGACGCAACGCCGTCAGATCGCTCTTGACGATGCCGAACTCACGGTCGGTCCTCTCCGTGACGTCCTCGAACCGGCGCGTGAGAGCAGCGATCTCGCTTTGGGCGATGGGGTCCTCGGGCACGCGGATCTCCTGTCGGCTGTCGAGGCGGCGCTGCGGGGTTCCCACGATATCGCGGTGGTACCGGCCCGGGATCCCAGAGTCCGGCAGGGGACGGCGGTCTTCACGTCGGTGATAGGGGCGTACCCGGGGTCAGGTGGCGCCGGGGGCGTGCGCTGGGCCCAACCACCCGGCGCGCTTGTGATGTGGATCACCTTAATTTCGCATAACTGCTGATAAGGCGACTAATTGTGATGACGCGATGACCGTGTGTGCGAAAAAGCTGGGGCTGGCTGTAACCAGAGGGGGGGCACGGATCGGCATCAGGGGCAGAACACGCAGCTGTTCTGCCCGGTCGGCACCGTCCGCCGCCGGGCTTCGATCTGGATCAAGAAGGAGGCTTCGTGGGGCCCACTCGGACCCGGTACACGCACGGCTCGGCCTGCGCCTATCGGATGACCACTGCGTGCTCCGGAGCCATCGAACGGCCTGCCGTCGACACCGACGACCAGGCTTGCTCCATCCTCGGTCACGCCGGGCGCCGGCATGACCGGTGGCTCCCCCGGCGCCGTCCGGCCGCGCCGCCGCACCCCGGCGACAGCCCGGCAGCGCGGGGGGACCGATGAACGATCCGTTCGGCAAAGAACACGACCTGGTAGGGCCCGACCCCGAACCCTCGGGAATCGACCCCCAGGGTGAGCGATTCTTCCGGGAGCACATGGACCTCTTCATGCGCATAGCCACGTACCGACTCCGCAACCCTCATGATGCCGAAGACGCTGTCATGAACGCCGTGCTGAACATGCATCAAAAGATCGAACGCATCCGCGCGGCCGCGAACCCGACGGGACTCGCGATCAAGATGCTGCAGGACTCGATCACCGACTACTCCCGCCGCAGCGTCCGGCGCTCCGACTGTGAGCACCTGGTGCCCCAGATGCCCATGAGCTCATATCTGATGGAGCTGGGCCGCTACGACCGGCTCGACAGGGCGATGGAGGCACTGGAAACCCTCTCGCCCCTCCAGGCCCAGTGCGTGCAGCTGCACGCACTGGGGGAGCTGCCCTACGCCCAGGTCGCCGAGATCGTCGGCATCACCGAGAGCACAGCGAAAACCAACGCGTTCCGCGGGCGGAAACAGCTGGAGCAGATGCTCACGGAACTTCCAGAGGAGAAAGGGGACTCCTGATGCCGGAAGACCTCCTGAACCAGCAGACCGGAACTGTCCACGCGAAGGCCGATCGTCACCCCGGAGGGGCCGACGACGGCCCTTCCGGAGCCGCCGGACCGGACGAATTCCCGGACGGAGCGGGAACGGAGGGCGCGGCGGAACTGCTGGCCCGCCAGGCCGAGGCGATCCGCGCACAGGTCCTCCGTCACAGCACCGAGGACTTCACGCAGCGTCTCGCAGCGCGGATCGCATCCGAGGCCAGGCGGCCCACACGCGTCCAGTACGCGTCCGCGGGCACGGCCGTTGACGCGGATCCCCTCTACACGGAGGAGAGCGCGGAGATCACTCAGCTCGCACCGCCGACCGCTGGCCCGTCCCCGCGGACAGTCCGGCCCGCGGCGCGCCCCCATCTCCGGCCGCCGCGGTCGCGCCGACGTAGGCCGACCCCCATCAACCCAGTCGACCTCAAAGCCAGCCAGTACCTTGCCTTCAGCTACGTGACAGAACTGTGCAACACCGTCCTGCGCTCCACGGAGATCGACACTCTCGCCGCATTCGCAGCCGACTACGACGAGGCCGGCGCCCGGACCTTCGGATGCCTGCTCTACAGCCTCGACAAACGCGAGTCCGCAACCTACTGGTGGCGCTTCGCCGCCGGCGCCGGCGACGCGCTCGCCGCGCACCTTCTCGCCGCCCACCACGCGGCGACCGGCCCCAGCGCCGACTCCCGCGCATGGTGGGCCTTCGCCCGACTGCTCGGGTTCCGACCGGACCGACATGTACCCCAGCCGGTCCGGCACCGCACCGAACTCGCACCGAACTTCACCCGCGAGATCCCCTTGGGGCAAGCAGTCCGGGCCTTCCTGCGCCGTCCCCGATTGCCTACCGGACTCATGGCCCGGTAACCAGACTCAGCGCCCACAACACGGCGTCGGCACGGCCACTACACCGCCCGACGCCCAGGAGGCATGCCCGTGAACGACATCATCGAGAACGTCATCGCCGGTCTCATCGTGGCCGCAGTCGCCTGGGGAGCAGCGCGAGCCTGGGCCCGCTGGCACCACATGGAACACACGGACTAACAGGTCGCTTCCGGCCAGAACAGCCGTCGTCTCCGGGCCACTTGCCCCCAAATTACCCCACGGGAAGCCCCACCCTGGGCAGCATACGCAGTGAACTCGATCAACTACTCAATGCGACGAAAAGAGGGATGATGGCCCGCCAGCCGAATCCGGACCTGACCAATACCCTGACGATGCTCCATACCGCCGTCATGCACACGGACAAGAACATCCGGGACGCGCTCGACAAGAGCGTAGAGAAGCTTGAGGTGGCAGCCCGGACCGCCCACGACGAGACAACCAAAGAGGTTGTCGACGAGCTGAGCCGGATGCGCGCCAACTTCCGCGACGTCCACAACAAGCTGAACTCCAACGGAGAATCACTCAACACCGCCGTCCGCGATGCCGTCTCCCAACTGCGCACCGGACTGCGGGAGGTCCGCTTCGTGCTCGCGGACCTCACCCCGCCGCCCGCATCTGCGCCCGTTCCGTCCCCCTCCCCCTCTCCTGACCTCTCGAAGGCATCCGGCACCGAGGACGAAGAGCCCTGGTTCGCTTCCGCACCGGTCACCACCGCCACCGAACCCGGTGCTCCGGAAGACACCGACCTCCACACGGCGGCGATCCCCGCCCAGCGCACCACGGACGAGGACTCTTCACCCGGCCCGGTACCGGGGGAGGACACAATCCGCCAAGCTGTCCGCGAGGTCCTCATCGAGGAACTCGCCCCGGTACTTGCCCCCCTCACCGCCCCCGACAGCCCGGCTACCGGTCAGCCGGACACCCCGGGCCAGCTGCGGGAAGCGGCCGCGGAAATCAAGGAAGAGCTCAGCACCGCCCTTCAGGAGGCCCGCTCCGCACTCACATCTCTGCGGCAGAAGATCGCAGACCTGCGCGCCGGTGTGGACGAGCTCCGGCCCCGGCCCGCCACCACCGCCGAAACCGCAGCCCCGGACCCCGAGGTGAGCGCGGAGCACAGCGCTCTGCTCAAGACCGCGGCCCGTGTCTCCTCCGCAAGCCTGCTGTGCCACCGCGACATCTGGGAGTTCATCACCGCACACGCCGGACGGCACCCCCACTTCCGGGTCCCGCCGCAGATCGCCGACGAGGGAGCCGAGCGGATCCGAGCCGCACTGTCCGGCCGCTCTCTGATCGCCTTGCTGATCAGCCTCTACTCCATCATGCACACCGCCAGCGACGGCGACGGTGACCTCGAACTCGCCGCCACGGTGTACGAGCGGATCGATAAGAGCTTGACCAGTCTCACCCCCAGCGGCGAGGCCGTCACCATCACCCTCGACGACCGCACCACCACAACCCCAGACACCTCGCGCGAGACCCGCACAGAGGATGCTCCGGAGAACGACGGCGCCCCGTCGGCTTCCTCAGAGCAGGACACTGACCCCGGCGAAGAGCCCGGCGCGACCGCAGCATGAGCAGCCCCGGCCCGCGCCCGGCAATCCAGCCGGACGCCGGCCGGGCCGCCACTTGGCTGTCGTTACCAGGGCGGCTGCCGACGTGCTGCTCAGGCTGGAACGCGGCGTTGGCGTGCCGACGCCGCGGGAACCGACCTTCCACGAGCGGAAGGCCCTGCAGAGAAGGTCGAGCGGCTGCTGCGCGTTCTCGCACAGCACAAGGCCGCAGTGCTGGGGGCGTGCCTGATGGCGACTGCGGCCTACGATCCGGTGGCCGACGCCGCTCGGATCACACGCGTGAGGGCGCGCCCCGGCACGGGCTGTCACCGCCCGCTGTCACCGCGCCCGTCACCACCGTGGTCACCGCTCGGCGCGGCGGGGCCAGCCCCGAGCGAGCGGCGCCCGGCGGCCGGGCGCGGCTTGTGGCCGGTGGCGGAGGGGACGGCCGGGCCGGCCGAGAGGCGTTCGGCGGCGTGCCAGGCTGGACCAGTCCGGGAGCCGGGTTGGTGGGGGCTGCAAACTGCCGTCACGCAGCTCCCAGCCCCCACCGCGCTGTGAAGCGAATCATCAGTTTATCCTCTGCCCGGATCTGAGCGCTGGAGTCCGCCCTCGTGTAACGGTGGTCCACCCCCTCTCCATACCCCCCAGCTCGGCCCCTATATCCGGGTATGACCCTGCACAAGGCCTCGGTGCGGCTCGGCGAACCATGGCGCAGCCTGGCGATTGGCTCACACACCTTGAAGAATCGTTCCTGTGCGGGTTTGCTGTGTCCCAGCGGCGGCCCGGGCCCACACACCGGGAGTCCCCGGCCCTCCCCCCACGCCCAGGCCGGGGCAGTGAACACCCGCCGCTGCGGATCCCGTCGGCCGCCTCGTAGCGAACTCGCCGGCGGGATCCGCATGTCCCGCCCAGCCTTCCCGCACCGGAGTCGCAGGGGCTGGCGGATCGCCGACAGGGTCACGATGGGCAACCGCGAGCGGGCGGACGCCGTCTGCCGTTCGGGAAGGCACTGGACTCTTCTGCGCTTGACGGGCGGGCCGGGCGGTGAGACGAGACGAGCGGACCCCCGACGACGGGTTCCGTTCAGGGCCCGGCACCATACCGCAGTACCGGGCCCCACCCGCCCAACCTCATCTCCCCCACGAGAGAGGCCGGACGGGAGCCAGGGCGCCCACCTGCGGGCAGAGACGGCCACTCTCCCTCCCGCGACTCCGGCTGAGCAGCGAGAACCCGCACAAGAGGTAACTACAAGATGACCGCAGAAACAGCCCCGCAGGCAACAGTTGAGTCGTTTCCGACTCCCTGCCATCACCAGCCGGCATATACGCGTCTTCCTCCTGCACAACCGCTCACCCCACAATGACCAGTACAAACAGGAACGGCCACGGCACAGGCGCACCCGCCAGGACAGCTTCAGCAGCCGCCCAAACCACCCTGCACGCCGGCCCGGGAAAGGCCTGATCTCTACAGAGGCAGACGGCAGCGGCACTGGGTCGGCCGGTCAGCCCCGGCTCGGCGGCGCGCCACCTGCGGGAAGCAAGCGCAGACCTGAGGTTCCCCCCAGATGCGGGGAGAGGTGACAGCAGGTCAGCAGGTCAGATGGGGCTCACGAGAGGAGCTCTGACGATGCCTGTCCCGAGGAAGTACCCGCTGGAGTTGCGAGAGCGTGCGGTGCGGATGTACCGCGCTTCCGAGCCGAAGCCTGTGATCCGCCGCTGGCCGACCGAGAGCAATTGTCAAGAGTTGTGGATCAGCAGGGTTGTTCAGGCTGCGGTGACTTCGGGGCGTTCGGCGAGGTGACCGTTCTTGAAGGGGGCGCCATCGCGGACGAGGGCGACGAGGTGGGGTGCGGTGATCGCGCGCCAGCGGGCCTGGGCGGACTCGACGAGCTTGAACACCATCGCCAG
>NZ_JBHJUW010000228.1:0-8767 GCF_042268205.1 Streptomyces sp. NPDC056160 | reverse complement strand
GCTATACCCCTGCGGCATCGCCACGGTTACGCCGTAGACCTTCACCGTGGCCTCCCGGACCCAGCAGGGGAAACCGACCCGGGAGTTCACCGACAGTCACCGCCCTGGCGGGACGGGAGGCCGTCGGATGCGCGCCGCCAACCAGCCCATATTCACCGGATTGAGTGAGCTGGCACGCTATCGAGAGGCGTAACAACACCGGTTCCTCGCGTACACCTTCCCGTCTCGCTCACCGAGCCCGGCCCATCCGGCGATACTGAACCGGCCCGACTTCGTCACGACTGCTTGCCGCCCTTCCCGGCGTTCCTCCAGGTCAGGCTGTCGTCAGCTTCACCTGCCCGCTACGACGAGCAGACGGCGGAGTCCTTTCACCTCCGCTCGATCACACGGCGCCTCGTGGCGCACCCCCTCGTAGCGTGGAGTCCGTGATTGCAGGGGAAGTTGGGGTTCATGGGTTCATGGGGTCCAAGCAACGGACGTACACGCCTGAGTTTCGAGAGGGTGCTGTACGCGCCGCCGTCACCAGGCTCGTGAACGGCACCTTCGCCGCGCGGGATGCCGCCTGGTGGGGGCAGGGCACCGCGTGCGCGTCGGACTCCAAGAAGTTCGGGTCCTGGTCCTCGAACTTCATGACCGAGTACCACGCCCGCTACGGAACTGGAGTAGGAGCGGGTTCCCCGGAGTTCTCCCTCACCGCGTAGCCGCATCTCAGCAGCTCAACCGCCACCTGCAGCCGGATCCTCAGTGGTGCAGGATTCTGCCAGTACTAACAGGATTCCTGGAGAAGCTCGTGTAATCTGCCGTGTCGTGGTGGATTCCAGGACACGCCTGCTGTCCGTCGTGCAGCCCCGGGCGGGCGGTGACGCGGACGGTCCTGTCGTGGAGCCGGAGCTGGAGCCGGGCCTGGCGGACGTCGTCACGTTGCAGCGGCGCCAGTCGGCCGCGCTGACCGACGGGGACGAGGAGTCCTTCTTCCTGGACACCGTCGCCGAGTACCAGTGGGCCCGGGACGCGGCCGGGCTGGCCGCGACCACGCTGGACCGGCTGGTGAAGCCGGTCATCGAGATCTGCCAGCACTACGAACTGGTGCCGTGGCGGCTCACGCCGCGACAGGTCGACCGATACTTTGCCGGGCCGGGCAAGCGCGGCCGCTCCACGGTCCGGCAGAAGATGAACCAGATCGACCACTACTTCGCGTTCCTCGAACAGCGCTATGCCGGAGAGATCGCCCGCCGGTTCGGGGCCGCCGTCGAGTCGCCTATCGATCCGTTCAACCGGCCCAAGCACCGAGGGGACTTCGGGCTGCGGGTGCCGCCGTCGCAGCGGGCCGCCCGGGAGTTCTTCGCCCGCTGGCGCAACTCGCTGGAGGACGCGCGCAAGCCCGTAATTGCCCGCCGCGACTACGTGATGGGCAAGCTCACCTACATCTCCGGGGTGCGGGCCGCCGAGCTGTGCGGGGTGTGCATCGGGGACGTCCACTGGGAGTCCGGGCAGTGGGGCCGCTTCCTGGTCAACGGCAAGGGCGCCCGTGGCTCCGGTCCCCGGCAACGGGAGGCATACCTGTTCCCGGAGGGCCGGGACCTGCTGTGGTGGTACATCGAGGAGGTCCGCGGCGAGTTCAGCGACGACCCGGAGGATCCGAGGGCGCCGCTGTTTCCCTCCGAACGCCTGCCGCCGGCGGTCGCGGCGCTGAACGTGCCGACGCCGGGCATCGCGGTGACCCCGTCGACCTTCCGCAAGGCGCTGAAGACGGCCGGGCAGCGGCACCTCACCGGCCCGGTCACCCATCTACACCCCCACCTGTTGCGTCATGTTGTCTCCGCTTAGTTTCTGTGTGGCGATTGGCTCCAACTGGGCCAGCGGCCTGGGCGTTTGGGCTTTGCGCTGAGCCGTGTGGTGTTTCTACTGTCAGCGCCCATGATCCTGAGCTTCTTCTCGTCCCGGGGCTGGGAGTCCTGGGACGTCGAGCATCGGCCATTGATCCCCGAGGGGATGCCCGTGCTCGTCGACGACGACCTGCGCTTCGAGGACGGCCCGGCCGCGCCGCGTCCGACGGCCGTGGTGAACCGGTGGTTGCGCGAGCTCCCGGCCAGTGGGGCGCCAGCGTCGAGCTCGTGGGAGAACTACGCGCGGGTGGTCAAGGAGTGGATGGAGTTCCTGGCCGAGCACGGGGTGGGGCTGTTCGACTCACGGGTACGGCTGAAGGCGGGGCTGAGCCGGTACGCCGAGCATCGGGCTGCGGGCCCGCTGAAGGCCCGGTTCGCAGCGACGACGTGGGGCCAGCACATGAGCATCCTGTCGCTGTTCTACCGGTGGGCGATCAACGAGGGGTACGCGAAGGCCGAGCCGTTCACCTACCGGGCCGCGCGGGCCCTGTTCGCCGGCACCGGGCGGGAGGTGAAGGTGAACCTGGCGGTCCGCCGCACCCCGAAGCCGCACGTGACGATCAAGTACCTGGAGCCGGACTTCACCGAGCTGTTCCGCAACGGACTGCGCGGACTGGCCCCGGACGGCTCGCAGGACACCGGCTTCCACGGGCGGGAGTTGACCCGCAACGCGGCTGTCGGGGATCACACGCTGGCCACCGGAATGCGGCTGCAGGAATTCACCTACCTGCTTCCCTGGGAGATCCCCGCCCTGCCGCCGGAGCCGACCGCGGTTCCCATCCCGTTCCCGGTGCCGGCCGGGATCACCAAGGGCAGGAAGTTCCGCACCACGTGGACCTCTTACGAGGCCCTGGCCGGGCTGCACGACTATGTCGAGCTGGACCGGGCCGCCACGACGGACGGCTCACTCTGGCGACCGCCACGGCGGTGGGGCGAACCGCTGATGGTGAGCGAGCCGGACGCCCGGGGAGGGCTGATCAACGGGGTCCGGCGGCCCTGGGAGTCGCTGACGCCAGCCGAGCGGCGTCGCTTGGTCGCCCCGGAAGGCGGTTCGTGCCTGCTTGCGGTGAAGAACGGTGGAGGCCCGTTCACCGCCTGGGCCACGGTCTTCGAGCGGACCTCGGACCGGATCCGGGCCCGCTTCGAGCCCCGGTTCCCGCACGTCTGGCCCCACCGATGCCGTCACACCTTCTCGATGAGGACCTTGGAATACCTGGTCACCGGGCACTACCGGCAGGCCGCGAAGCTCGTGCGGGACACCGATGCCGACGCCGCCCTGGTCTTCTACCTCAGCAAGGCCGACCCCCTGCTGGTACTTCGTGATCTTCTAGGACATTCCACCGTCCTCACCACGGAAAAATACCTCCGGCGCTTGGACACAACGCGCATCTTCCGGGAGGCATACGAGGGCGCTGGTGCCGCAGCCGGGCTGACCGACGACGCGAGCGCCGATCGGGAAGCCGCCGCCGAGTTCGACGACGACATCGAGGACGGGGCCGCTTGATGCCGACCATGCTGATCGACCAACCCCTGGGAATCACCTGCGTGTTCAGCGACGGAAGCCGTGCGGCGTTCTCGCTGGACGGCCTGCCGAACCCGTTGCTGGCCCGGCAGTTGGCCACCGGCCTGGTGGACCTGATCCACCCGCACGGCACTGCGGATTCCGCGGGCACGGTCAACCATTACGCCCAGGCGATCCGGGGCATGGTGCGGACACTGGCCGCGCAGGGCTTCACCGGCGGCCTCGACCAGCTCAGACGGGGCAGGCTGGCCGAGTATTTGATGGGATGCTCGGGCGGCCGGGAGGCATGCACCCGCGCGATGATCGAGGCGTTCGGTCAGGCCGGCGGCTCGCTGACGGACGGTGTGCTGGAGCTCGCGGCCGGCCGGAACTTCAACGTTCAGCCGAACCACCACACCCTGCCTCCCTACCCCGAGACCGAGTGGCAGCGGCTGGGTGCCCTCTGCCGACGACTCGTCGAGGAGTCGTACGCGGCCCACCGGCAGGCCCTGACCGCTGTCGCTCACGGCCAACACCCCGCCGAGGGCGGATGGACTCCCCGAAATCTTCGCTGGCTGCTGGCCACCATCGGGCCGGTGAACATCTCCACGTTCGGCCGCAACGTCGGCATCTCGGCCGCTCTCGTTCACCGCCGCGGCGGCTTCCACGACGCGACGCAGGCCCTGTTCCCGCACCTGGAAGTGCTCATCGCCTACCGGCTGCTGTTCGGCATCTACTCCGGCATCGTCCCCGACGGCATCGAGGACCTGGTCACGCAGGACGTCGACTGGGCCGGGGACTCCACGATCCTGCTCTCCTACGTCAAGGGCCGCACCGCGGCCGAGAGCCTGAATCTGCCGCGCAGGGCCGTGCGCCTGCTGGAGCAGTGGCTGGCCCACTCCACGCTGCTGCGGAGCTTCGTTCCGCCGGACGAGGGCCGCAAACTGTGGTTGGGGCTGAGCCGGGCCGGCGGTGACCGCCGGGTGAGGCAGTTCGACCGCGTCGCCATCCAGCGGTGGGTCCAGCGGCACCAGCTGGTCGGAGACGACGGGCAGCCCTTGAAGATCCACCGGTCCCGGATCCGCACCACGCACGAGGCGATGCGGGACAAGAGCGCGTGGACCGGCAGCGGCCGGGCCACCATCGACCCGAACCACACCCCCGCCGTCGAAGGCGACCACTATCTGACGGCCGCGACCCCCGCCCAGCAACGGGCGGTCGAGGCCGTGATCGAAGACGCCCAGCATGACCTGCTGCGCAGGTCGCATCCGCCGACGGTGATCACCGAGGAAGAGGCCGCCGCCCTGGCCGAGGGCTATCCGCAGCTCGTGGCGGACCTTGCCCTCGACGACGAGGTGATCGCCGAACTCGTGGGCGGACAGCGGGATGTGTTCACCGCCGCATGCGGCGATCAGCTGTCCGGACTTCACGGCCCGAAGGGCAAGCCCTGTCCGGCCCGCCCCTGGGTCTGCCTGTTGTGTCCCCTGGCGGTGTTCGCACCACGGCATGCAGTCAGCCTGCTGCGGCTGAAGGCGTTCTTCTCCCGGCAGTGGCAGCAGATGCCCGCCGCCCACTTCATGGCGGTCTTCGGCCCCTACGCCGCCCGCATCCAGCAGGTCCTGGACCGCTTCGATCCGGCCGTGGTCACCGCGGCCGCCGCCCACGTCACCGACCGGGACGACGAACTTCCCCTGCGACCCGAGGAGATGACCGCATGAACACCGCTCTCGCACCCGCCTTTGACGGACACTCTGCCGTCTTTGCGGGCGCCGATGTCTGCGACGAAGCCGGCCTGGCCCTTGCGGACAACGCCGCTCGCCCAGCGTTCGAGGACGACATCTGGGACTTCACCCACGTCGTCGGCTTGCCGACCCAGCTGAGCCCCTCGCTGAGGCGCTTCGACTTCACCCTGATCAAGGACTCGCGTTGGCGACTGGTGGCCAAGGAACTGGTCCTGGCGATGCTCGCACCACGCCATCGGAAGGTCGTCCCGTTGCCCCGAGCCTTCCGCAACCCGCTCCACGTCACCAGTTGCCGCGGCCGTCTCGACGAACTCGTCCGCTTCTTCAACTGGTTGGGCGAACGGGCGACCGGCAGCCTGCAACAGATCACCACCCGGGACTGCGAGGCATACCTGGCCCACCGCCGCTACGTGCTCGATGAGGACGGAGCCGTGATCGGCGAGAACAGCCACGCGACCAGGAGATCCGCCGCCCAGGTCGTTGTCGACCTGGTGAACTACCGCGACCTGTTCACCGCCGACCGCGTTTCCGCCGAGCTGCGGCCCTGGGGCGGCGCCACCGCCTCCGCCGTCGCCGAGATGCCCAGCGGCCGGGATGAGAACAAGACCCAACCGGTCGCGGACGACATCATGCAGCCGATGCTCGCGGCCGCGCTCTATCTGATGTCCACACTGGGCCCGCACGCCGTCGACCTGGCACACAAGATCCGCGAATCCGACCTCCACTCGGCACGGCGAGCCCAAGGACTCCGGCGCGTCGGCCCCAAGAACCGCGTCCCGGTCCGGGAGCTCAGCGAAATCCTCGCCGAGTACACGCGAACGTGCACCGCCCTGCCCATGCTGGAGGACCATTACATCGCGAAACGCCTGGAAAAGGGCTGGGCCGAGGACGATCCTCTTCTCCCGGTGGCCATGGGCACCCTCGCCCGCCGGGCCGGGCTGAGCCAGTTCTGCCACCCGTGGCTGCCCACCATGAGGCCGGCGTTGGAAGCCGCCCTCGCACGGGTCGGCGTCGAGAGACCGTTCGGCTGCGACGCGGACCCGGTCCCCGCAGCCGACGGAACATCGTCAGTGCCCTGGACCCTGCCACTGTCCCGGCTCCAGGCCATCGCCCTGGTCGGCATCGTCCGCACTGCCGCGATCATTACCGCTGCCGCCGTCTCAGGCATGCGCGCGAGTGAGCTGATGGAACTGCGCATCGGCTGCCGACGGCCGCCCGAAGAGTCCGTCCCGGGCCTGCCCCGCTACCGGATCGCCAGCAAGATCGTCAAAGGGCAGCCGCTGGGCGGCACCGCCGACGAGTGGGTCGTCATCGAGCCGGTCTATCGCGCGATCGAGCTCCTTGAGCAACTGCACGACGCCCCGGCAGAAGGAGCCCTGCTGATCGGCAGGTTCTCCTTCAACGTCCGCTTCAAGTGGTTCAAGAACTGGGCCAACTCCGAAGTCGGCCGACGACTTGGCCTGGCGACAATACCCGAGGGACCAGTCAACTTGCGGATGCTGCGGCGCACTTTGTCCCTGGAAATGGCCTACCGGCCCGGCGGCGTCCTGGCCACCAAGATCCACATGAAACATATCGCCGTGGCCGCAACGGAGGGCTATACCTCGCGCCCTGGCGGGGCCCAGGCCGAGCTGTTGGCTGAGGTCAACAAGCACGAGAGCGAGCGCAATCTCCAGCTGGTACTGGAGGAGTTCCGAAACTACCAGGACGGCGTTCTGCCCGTCGGTCCCGGCGCCCGCAGCCTCACCGAGTTCTTCGCCGGCATCGACGCCCAGCTCGATGCCGCCTCGGCCACGGCCCCGAAAACCCAGCGCAACGACCGAGATGTCCTCAACCTCCTGACCAAACGCGCCAACGTCCTGCACCTCGGACCGGCGAACTACTGCTGGTTCACCGACCCGTCCCGGGCACTCTGCCTCAAGCTGGCCGGCACCCCGACGGCTGACCGTCCGCTGGTCGGGATGTGTGACTCCGCCCGCTGCCCGCAGGCCACCCATCACCCCTGCCACCGGCCCGTCTGGGCCGAGCACGCCGAACGCACCGAGATCTTCCTCGGCCAGTTCGGCACCACCCGCAAGACCGAACGCACCCGGCTCCAAGCCGACTACGACCGGGCCCTCCGCGTCGTCGCCGAGATCGACGCCGCCAACACCACGAACGAGGAGTCCGCATGAGAATCTCCGCAGCCCAGCGGACCGAGAACGAGAACCGCATCCGGGCCGCCATGGACCGGCTCCTTCGCGGCGAGATCCCGCCCGGCGGGAAGTGCGACATCAAGACCCTCGCCGCCGAAGCCGCGGTCGACCGCACCGCGTTCTACGGCACCCGCCCCTACGCTCACCTCCGCGTCGAGTTCGAACGCCGCCTGAACGCCATGCACGAGGCCGGCAAGATCCCTGATCCTCGCGAGGCCCAGATCGCCCGACTCAAAGCAGAGAACGCCAAGCTCAAGGAGCGACTGGCCCAGTCGGAAGAGGCGGTCGACGAACTCACCGACTTCCGCAGCCAGGCCCTGGCCCGGCTCGCCGCCCAGCACGAGGAGATCGTTCATCTTCGAGAATCCGCCACCGGAACGAGCCGGGTGAGCCGCCTCCCTGCTCCGCGAACCACGGTGATCGGGAGCTGCAGTTGAGGCGGGCTGAGGCAGTGAGGCAGGGGCTCAGCCAGAATGCACACGACGCAATGACGGCCCTTGAATACTGTTCAGCCAGGAGGAGAGGAAGGAGGAGGCCGTGGCACTCGTCAGGAAGGGCTCGCGACGCATCACCGTCGACGGCGTCATCTACCGATGGAGGGTCCGCGGACGGGCGACTTACGGCCGCGGCCTGGCCTGGTGCCCGCTGGCCTACGCGGTCGAACAGGACGGGATGTCCGGCACCACCTTGGTCGTCACAACAGACCAGCCGCATCCAAGCAACTGGTTCGGAATCCCGGGGCTTCCCCCTGAGCCGTGGACACCGTTTGCTATGCGGCAGTGGTCAGCGTAACCGTTCGCTGTTCGAAGGCGATCGGGCTGACCTGACCGATCGCTGAATGCCTTCTCCGGGTGTTGTATCGGGTGATCCACCGGAAGACCGCGAGGCGGGCCTGACGCGCTCCTGGCCAGCGTTTCCGGCCCTGCAGGGTTTCTCGTTTGAGGGCCGCGTTGAAGCTCTCCGCGGCGGCGTTGTCGGCGCTCGTCCCGACCGATCCTCGAGATGGAATCACGCCGAGTTTGCGACATGCCTTCGCGAAGTCCTTCGAGGCGTATTGGGCTCCGTTGTCGCTGTGGAAGACCGCTTCGGCCAGGTCACCGCCGCGGGTGCGGGCGGCGGCTTCGAGCGCGTCGGTGACCAGTTCAGTACGCATGTGATCGGCGATCGCCCAGCCCGCCAGCCGCTTCGAGCAGAGGTCCAACACCGTCGCCAGATAGAGGAATTGGCCGTCGCCGACGGGCAGATAGGTGATGTCGCCCACGTACTTGGTGTTCGGCTCGCTCGCGGTGAAGTCGCGCTGCAGGAGGTCGGGGACCTCGGTCGCGTCCGGGGCGGGCACCGTGGTGGTGATCTTCTTGCGCAGATGCACGCCGACGATGCCGGCCTCGCGCATCACGCGCTCGACGCGCTTGTGGTTGACCCGCCGGCCCTCGGCCCGGAGTT
>NZ_JBHJUW010000227.1:0-8922 GCF_042268205.1 Streptomyces sp. NPDC056160 | reverse complement strand
GGGGGGGGGGGGGGGGCCGGGGCGCCCCGGGCGGGGGGGGCCCCCCCGGGGGGGGCCCCGCCCCGGGGGGGGGCGCCCCCCCGGGCGGGGCCACCTCCGGAGGCGGCGCACCGACCCCGGCGGCTCCGGACGCCCCGCAGTCCCCGGCCGCGCCGCCCTCGTCGGCACCGGCACCGCACCCCTCCCCGACGCCGACGCACACGTGCAACCGGTTCCTGTGGTGGTGCACGTAGCAGTCGCACGGGCAGGAGCCGGAGCAGGAGTCGCGCACGCGGGGGCGTAGCCGCTCAGGCCGCTCAGGCGGCCCCGTCGCCCACCATCCGCCGCAGCAGGTCCCGCAGTACGCCCCGTTCGCTGTCGCTCAGCGCCGCCAGCGGCTCGCGCGCGAAGCGCAGCCCCTCCCGCAGGTCCCGGGCCACCCGGCGCCCGTCCTCGGTCGCCGCCGCCAGCTTCACCCGCCGGTCGGCCGGATCGGGCCGCCGCTCCACCAGGCCGCGCGCCTCCAGGCGGTCCACGATCCCCGTCACGTTCGACGGCTCGCACTTCAGCTTCTGCGCCAGCTTCCGCATCGGCAGCGGCTCCAGCGACAGCAGGCTCAGCAGCCGTGCCTGCGGGCCGGTCAGCGCGTGCTCGCCCGCGGCCTCCTCGTAGTCCGCGTAGAACCGGGCCACGACGTCACCGATCAGCTCGACGACCTCCATGGTCAGGGCGTCGGGGCGGCGGGTGTGCGGGGGAGTGGGGACCATGGCGTCCAGGGTACCCGCTTACTTGACAACCTGAAATATCCAGGCGCATGGTTGTTTCAGGTACTGAAGTATTCCGCTCCGCCCGGACGGGCCGAGCCGCACCGACGAGAGGCGCCCCCCGTGTCCGACACCCCCACACTTCCCGCCGTCAGCCGCGAATGGCACCTGCTCAGCCGTCCCGTCGGCTGGCCGAAGCCCGAGGACTTCGCCCTGGTGGAGGCCGAGCTGCCGCAGCCGGGCGAGGGTCAGGTCCTCGTACGGAACGAGTACCTCTCCGTGGACCCGTACATGCGCGGCCGGATGAGTGCCGCCAAGTCGTACGTGGCCCCCTACGAGCTGAACGAGCCCATGCAGGGCGGAGCCGTCGGCGAGGTCGTCGCCTCCCGTGCCGAGGGCATCGCGGTCGGCGACCACGTCCTGCACTTCGGCGGCTGGCGCGAGTACGCGGCCGTGAACGCCGCCCACGCCGTCAAGGTCGACCCCGGGGCCGCGCCGCTGTCGACGTACCTCGGCGTGCTCGGCATGACCGGCCTGACCGCCTACGCGGGCCTGCTGCGCACCGCCTCCTTCAAGGAGGGCGACGCCGTCTTCGTCTCCGGCGCGGCCGGCGCGGTCGGCAGCCAGGTCGGGCAGCTCGCCCGGCTCAAGGGCGCCTCGCGGGTCATCGGCTCGGCCGGGTCCGACGAGAAGGTCAAGCTCCTCGTCGACGAGTACGGCTTCGACGCCGCCTTCAACTACAAGGACGGCCCCGTCGCCGAGCAGCTGCGCGCCGCCGCCCCCGACGGCATCGACGTGTACTTCGACAACGTCGGCGGCGACCACCTGGAGGCCGCCATCGGCTCCCTCAACCGGGGCGGCCGGATCGCGATCTGCGGCGCCATCTCGGTCTACAACAACACCGAGCCCGCCCCCGGCCCGCGCAACATGGCCCGGCTGATCCAGACCCGCGGCCGGATCGAGGGCTTCCTCGTGGGCGACCACTACGACCTCCAGCCGCAGTTCGTGCGGGAGGTCGGCCCGTGGGTGCGCTCGGGTGAGCTGAAGTACCGCGAGACGTTCGCCGAAGGGGTGGAGAGCACCCTGGAGGCCTTCCTCGGGGTGCTGCGCGGCGACAACACCGGAAAGATGATCGTCAAGCTCTGAGCCGCCGGGCAGGCGGTCCCCCGCCGTCCGGCGTCGACCGCCGAGCGGGCGTCCCCCGCCGGACAGGCGTTCCCTGGATTTCCGACATGCGGTAACTTCTTTCCGAAACCGCTGGCGACCGTGGGCGCGAGTCGCGGCGGACCGAGGAGGAGACGCACGCTATGGCCATCCAGCAGTCCGACGTCCTGTACACCGCCGTCGCCACCGCCGAGGGCGGACGCGACGGCCGGGTCGCCACCGACGACGGCAAGATCGACGTCGTCGTGAACCCGCCCAAGGAGATGGGCGGCAGCGGCACCGGAACCAACCCCGAGCAGCTGTTCGCCGCCGGCTACAGCGCCTGCTTCCAGGGCGCCCTCGGCGTCGTCGCCCGCCAGGAGGGCGCCGACATCTCCGGCTCGACCGTCACCGCGAAGGTCGGCATCGGCAAGAACGAGGACGGGTTCGGCATCATCGTCGAGATCTCGGCCACCATCCCGAACGTCGACGCGGCCGCCGCGAAGAGCCTCGTGGAGAAGGCGCACCAGGTGTGCCCGTACTCCAAGGCGACCCGGGGCAACATCACCGTGACGCTGGCCTGAACCGGTCGTTGCCCAAGACGGCGGCGGTCGCACCTCTGGACGTGGGGTGCGGCCGCCGCCGTCGCATGCCCGGGGGGAGCCGGGGCTTCCAGGGCCCCATCGCTACAGTGGCCCCATGCGTGATCTCGGGGTGGGTTTCGGGTATCTCCTGAAGGGTCAGCGGTGGATGGCCCGGCACCGGAGGTCGTACGGCTTCGGGCTGCTCCCCGGCCTGATCACCCTCGTCCTGTACGCCGCGGCGCTCACCGCGCTCGCCCTGTGGGGCGCGGACGCCGTCGGCTGGGCCACCCCCTTCGCCGACGGCTGGCCGAGCCCCTGGCTCGGCCTCTTCCGCGGCTTCCTCACGGCGGTGCTGTTCGCCCTCGCCCTGCTGCTGGCCGTCGTCACCTTCACCGCCGTCACCCTGCTGGTCGGCCAGCCCTTCTACGAGAGCCTCTCCGAACAGGTCGACCGGGACGTCTCCCCGGACGGCACGGCCCCCGAGTCCGGTCTCTCGCTCGGGCGCGAACTGTGGATATCCGGCCGCGACAGCCTCCGCGTCCTCGTCCGGGCCGCGCTGTGGGGCGTGCTGCTGTTCGCCCTGGGCTTCCTGCCGTTCGTCGGCCAGACACTCGTGCCGGTGATCGGGTTCTTCGTCACCGGCTTCTTCCTCACGGAGGAACTGGCCGCCGTAGCCCTCCAGCGCAGGGGCGTCGAACTCCGCGCCCGGCTGCGGCTGCTGCGCTCGCGCAAGACGCTGGTCTGGGGCTTCGGCACTCCGCTGGGCCTGGCCTTCCTCGTGCCGTTCGTCGCCGTGTTCCTCATGCCGGGCGCGGTCGCGGGCGCCACCCTGCTCGCCCGCGACCTGCTGGGCGAGGAGACGGGAGAGGGAGCGGACGACGAGCCGGACGGGGGGAGGGGCGACGAGGCCGCGGGCGGGAGCGGGACGGACAGCGGGCCGGCGCTCATCCCGGACCAGCGGCACCCGCAGCACTCGCAGGACCCGCAGCAGTATCCGCAGCGGTCCCGTCAGGGCTCGCCGCCTCGCCGGACGGGCCCCCGCACGGCACCGCGCGTCCCCTTCAGCCCCGCCCCCGCCCCCGCTCCGTCCCCATGACCGCCACCGCCGCCTCCCGCAGCACGCCGATGAACGCCTCCGCGGCCGGCGACGGCGACCGCCCCCGCACGGTCGCCGCGTACACCGCCCGGGCCGGGGCGTCCTCGTCCCGTACCGGGAGCAGGGTGACGTCGGGCCGTACGGACGCGGCGGCGAGCGCCGGGACCAGGGCCACCCCGAGACCGGCCGCCACATAGCCCTGTTTGGCGGTCCACTCGGCCACGACGTGGGCGACCCGCGGGCGGAAACCCGCGCGCAGCGCCGCGTCGAGCAGGGTGCCCTCCGGGCGGGAACTGCCCGACACCCAGTCGGCGTCGGCGAGTTCACGCAGCCGCACCGGCCCGGGGCGGTCCGTCAGGGGGTGCCCGGCCGGGACGGCGACGTACAGGGACTCGTCGAGCAGGTGGTGCAGCGCGTACGTCTCCATTGGGGCCCCTCCGGTCGTCGAGACGACCGCGAGGTCCAGGTGCCCGGCGGTCAGCCGGTCCAGCAGCCGGGCGGTCAGGCCCTCCTCGCGGGTGACCCGTACGCCGGGCCGCCGGGCCCGGAAGGCGGCCAGCGCCCACGGCACCAGCGCCGCGTCGGCCGAGGCGAACGCGCCGAACCGCAGTCGCCCGCCCGTCGCCTCGTGCAGCGCCGTCAGTTCGCGTACCGCGCCGTGCAGCGACTCGGCGACGGACTGCGCGTGCGGGGCGAGCGTCCGCCCCGCCTCCGTGAGCCGCACCCCGCGCGGCAGCCGGTCGAACAGCGGGGTCCCGCCGAGCGCCGATTCGAGCGCGGAGATCTGCCGGGACACCGCCGACTGGGTCCAGCCCAGCGTCCGCGCCGCCACGGTGAACGACCCGTGCCGGGCCACTTCGAGGAACACCCGCAGCCAGAGGGTGGACAGGTCGGGCACGGCGCCGTCGCCCCCGGCCCAGTCGTGCCCCGGCCCGTTCCCGGTATGCGGGTCCGGCATCTCAGCCATGCCAGAGATTCGCTTGTCGCATCATGGCGTCGACCTTAGCGTCGACGGCATGGAGCACAGGGAGAAGATCGCCTTTCTGGGGCTCGGCCGCATGGGCACGCCCATGGCCCGCCGACTCCTCGCCGCAGGGCATCCGTTGACCGTCTGGAACCGTACGGCGGCCAGGACCGGCCCGCTGGTCGCCGAGGGAGCGGCCCACGCCGCCCGCCCCGCCGACGCGGTCCGGGACGCCGACGTCGTGATCACCATGCTGGCCGGTCCCGACGCGCTCACCGAGGTCGCCGACGCGGTGCTGCCCGCGCTGCCCGAGGGCGTGCACTGGGTGGAGATGTCCACCGTCGGCCCGGACGCCGTGCACGCGCTGGCCGCTCGCCTCGGCGGCCGGGCGGTCCTCGTGGACGCCCCGGTCACCGGCAGCACCGACCGGGCCGCCGACGGCGCCCTCGGTATCCTCGCGGGCGGCGAGACGGCCGGGGTCGAGCACATCCTGGCCCGCCTCGGCACCGTCACCCGCACCGGTCCGGCCGGTTCCGGCGCCGCGCTCAAACTGGTCGTCAACACCGCCGTGATCAGCGGCGTCGCGCTCGTCGCCGAGACGCTGCGGCTGGCCGACGCCCTCGGCATCGACGGCGACACCGCCCACGCCGCGCTCGCCGAGGGCCCGCTCGCCGGAGCGGTCGCCCGCGCCTTCTCCGAGAACGCCGACTTCGCCACCACGCTGGCCCTCAAGGACCTCGGACTCGCCGCAGCTGTCACCGAACTACCCGCCGTGCAGGCCGTGTCGGCCGCACTGCGGCACGCGGCGCAGGAGCCCGGCGTCGCCGCCGCCGACCTCTCCCGGGCCGCCGCCCGGATCCGTACCCGCACCACCGTCCCCGCGTGAGGAACAGCATGAACAACACCGTGCAGATCACCGTCGACAACCCCGCCGACGCCCCCCAGCCGCTCAGCCCCTACTACTCCCAGGTCGCCCGGGTCGGACACGCCGACGGCAGCGCCCTGCTGTTCGTCTCCGGCCAGATCGCCGAGGGCGAGACGCTCACCGAGCAGAGCCAGGGCGTCTTCGAGGCGATCGCCGCGCTGCTGGCGGCGTACGGCGCGAGCCTGGCGGACGTCATCAGCATCCGCACCTTCCTCACCGACATCGGCCGGCTCGCCGAGTACGGCGCCGTCCGGCAGCGGTTCCTCACCGGCACCCCGCCCACCAGCTTGACCGTCGAGGTGCCCCGGCTGTTCCGGCCCGAGGCGCAGATCGAGGTGGAGGTCGTGGCCGCCGTGCCCGGCCGTTTGTGAAGGGTTCGTAGGAGGTTCCGGCCCGGCGTCCCCTCACAGGCCGTCACGGTCTCCGGGCGATTAGGGTCGGATCCGGGGCAAGCTTCCCCACGTACAGCCCCGGCCCGGGACCTGACCCCTGGACCGGGGCTCGTGGCGTCCCGGCCGGCTGCGCGCGGCAGCCGTCGGACTCGCGCCGGTGGCCGTCGGATATCGGGGTCCTGGCGTCCACCCGGATGCAGGCCGTGAAACGGCGACCGCAGCCGACGCTGATCGGCGGCGCGGTACCGCTGATCAGCGTCGGCGCGGTGGCCCTGCTCGGACGGGCGGTCAAGGGGATGCGCGGCGCGAACCCCTGACGAGGGGACCTACCGCGCCGAGAAGCCGTACACCGTCTCCGAGCGGAACGCCTCGCCCGGGCGCAGCACGGTGCTCGGGAAGTCGGGGCGGTTGGGGGAGTCGGGGAAGTGCTGCGTCTCCAGCGCGATGCCGGCCCCGGCCGTGAACGGACCGGCGCTCAGGTGGCCGGCGGTGTAGAGCTGGAGGCCCGGCTCGGTCGTCGCCACCGTCAGCACCCGTCCGGACGCCGCATCGTGCAGCTCGGCGACCTCCGCCGCCGCCCGGGTGACCCCCTTGTCGAGGACGAAGTTGTGGTCGTAGCCGGGGCCCGCCTTGCGCGCCCGGCGGAAGTCGAACCGGGTCCCCGTGACGTCCGCCGGGTCGCCCTCGGGGATCAGGTCCGCGTCGACCGGGGTGTAGCGGGAGGCCGCCAGGCGCAGTTCGTGCCCGGCCGCGTCACCCGAGCCCGCGCCGCCCAGGTTCCAGTAGGTGTGGTTGGTCGGGTTGAAGACGGTCGGCGCGTCCGTGACCGCCTCGTAGGCGATGCGCAGGGCGCCGGCCGCGTCCAGCGTGTAGGTCGCCGAGACCTCCAGCCGCCCCGGGAAGCCCTCCTCGCCGTCCGGGCTGGTGCGGGACAGGCGCACCCCGTGCTCGACCGGCGTCACCTCCCACACCCGCTTGTCGAAGCCGCGCTCGCCGCCGTGCAGCGAGTTGGCGCCCTCGTTCGGCGTGACGGTGTACGTCCGGCCGTCCAGCGTGAACCGGCTCCCGGCGATCCGGTTGGCGTACCGGCCGACCAGGGCGCCGAGATACGGCTCCGGATGGCTCAGGTATCCGTCCAGGCCGGCGAAGCCCAGCACCACGTCCGCGGTGTGCCCGTCCCGGTCCGGGACCTCCACCGACTGCAGGATCCCGCCGTACGACAGCACCCGCACCCGCACCCCGGCCCGCTCCAGCGTCCAGCGGTGCACCGGCGTGCCGTCGGAAAGTGTGCTGAAAAGTTCGTTCATGGGGGAACCCTAGGTCACCGGCCCTCGGCGGTGACAGTGCGGTAGGCGATCTCCGCCAGCCTGGCCTGCCCGTTGCGGCTCGGGTGGAACCAGTCCCAGTGGCTGAGCTGCTTCGTGTCGAACCGGTAGTCGAATACCGCGTTGTGGTCGAAGCGGCAGCGGCGGTCCTTCGCGCACACCTCGGCCAGCACCTTGTTGTACTCCACCACCCGGGTCCGCACCGCGTCCCGCCGCTGGGTCGCCGCCGGGTCCAGTGCGTCCGCGTCGCCCAGCATCGACGGGCAGATGCCCAGCTTCCACACCTGTTTGCCCAACGCGTTCGTCCGGCCCTGGGACCACAGCCGCTTCAGGTCCGGCACGCTGGAGACGTACACCTCCGTCTTCGGCAGCGCCTGCCGCAACGCGTCCATCGCCGACTGGAACTGCCTGCGGAAGTCCGCGACCGACGTCATCTGGCCGGTGGAGTCGCGGCACGCGTCGTTGGCCCCGGCCATCACCGTCACCAGCTCCGGTCTGTGCAGCACCGCCTGCGTCATCTGGCCGCGCAGGTCGGCCATCCGGGACCCCGTCACCGCATGGTTCCAGCTGCGCTGCGCCGCGCCCGCCACCCCGAGCAGCCGCACCGCCAGACTGTCCACGCTCGCGTCGCTGCCCGTCGCCCAGGACACCTCCGGACAGTCCGTCAGCACCATGCACGCGTCGAAGCCACGAGTGATGGAGTCGCCCACAGCGGCGATGGACTCCGGGCGGGTGTCCCACAGCGGTGACGCGGACGGGCTGGCGGCCCGGCCCCCGGCGTCCCGCTGCCCCGCCGCACCGTCACCGAGCGTGTCACACCCGGCGACGGCCAGCACGGCAGCCGCCACGACGGCATGAGCGGCCCGCAGCCGGTGACTTCGCTTCCGCATTCCGGGTGTTCCCCTCGTCGTCGTGCGGTGGTCCCTTCAATGACAACGCCTGAGGGTTCCCAGCCTCACCCGAGGTGACGGCGCGCACCCGTACAAGCGTCCCCCCGGGTGAATGCGGGGTGTTTCCGGGCCCCGGGACCGACGGTACGTCACACTCCCCGGCCCCCAGCACGGTAGCCTCGGCCTCACGTGGCCGCCGCGCCACTGCCGCCCGCCCGCCCCCTGACCCGCTCTGCCCGGAGGTCCCGGTGACGACACGTGGAGTTCTGTACGTGCACTCCGCGCCGCGCGCGCTGTGCCCGCACGTCGAGTGGGCCGTCGCGGGGGTGCTCGGCACGCGCGTCAGCCTGGACTGGATCCGCCAGCCCGCCGCTCCCGGCACCTGGCGCTCGGAGTTCTCCTGGCAGGGCGAGGCGGGCACCGCCTCCAAGCTCGCCTCCGCACTGCGCGGCTGGCAGCTGCTGCGCTTCGAGGTCACCGCCGAGCCCTGCGCCACCGCCGAGGGCGAGCGCTACAGCTGCACCCCCGACCTGGGCATCTTCCACGCCGTCACCGGCATCCACGGCGACATCCTCATCCCCGAGGACCGGCTGCGCGCGGCGCTCACCCGCTCCCAGCGCGAAGAGACGGACCTGGAGGCGGAGATCGCCAGGCTCCTGGGCAAGCCCTGGGACGACGAGCTGGAACCCTTCCGCTACGCGGGTGAGGGCGCCCCGGTCCGCTGGCTCCACCAGGTGGTCTGAGGACTTCGCCCCGACAAGCCCCCCGCCAGGGGCGGGAAACCGCGCGGACGGCCCCCACCGGCCCGGCGGCCGGCCGGCAACCGAAGACGAACGGCGGCGGCCCGGACCCCACCGGGG
>NZ_JBHJUW010000226.1:0-8930 GCF_042268205.1 Streptomyces sp. NPDC056160 | reverse complement strand
AGGGCGTTGCGGGGCAGGCCGTCCTCGCCGTATGTCTCCAGGAGCACTTCGCGCAGGTCCGGTTCCAGGCTGGACAGGTGGAACAGGTGCGCCTGATGGCGAAGGGTGCGCTCGCCGTCGTGGCGCCGGGGCTGGTCGTCGTCGCTCTACGCCGTGGCGGTCCAGTCCGTGGTGGGGCGGCTGGGCGCTCGCCGCGGTTGCCGTCGTGGTGATGGCGATGGCGCCGCGACGGCGCAGCGCGACCTTCACGGGGGACGACGCCAAGCGGCAGCGCGGTAATGCGCTGGTCGCCGGTCTGGCGCGGGGTGTCTTCTGCGTCTGCCTGGCTGTCCTCGCCCTGCTACTGAGCAGATGGGCCGACGACTACTCCGTCAACCAGCATGCCGCCCTCACGGTTTCGGCCCAGACGGGTTCCTGCCAAACCGTGACTGGCGTCGGGGCCACCACCTGCACCTACCATAGCACGGTCAACGGCCGCACCTACGACGTGCCCGGCCCCGGCCACGGGAGCGACGGTCCGACGGCAGTGCGCGTTGACCCGGCGCATCCCGATGACCTGTACCGCGCCCAGAAGCACCTCTGGGTGATGTGGTTGATGATGATCCCGCCCGCACTGCTGGGTGCGTTCACCCTGCGCGGCTGGTGGCGGACCGAGCGTCAGATGGCGGTCGGCTGACACTCCAGCCAGGCGAACTCCACCTGGTCGGGCACCCTGGCACGGGTGCGGCGCTCGGTGTCCCGGGACCAGGACGTATCGGGCAGGTAGAGCCGGCGGTCGATCAACGCCCGCCCTCTGCTGGAGGCGTAGGCCAGGAAGACACCCAACTGGCTGTTCTCGACCCGCCCTGCGGTGCCGGTGTACTGCCGCTGCATGCCCGCCGAGGCGGCGCCCTTCTTAAGGAAGCCTGTCTCGCCGACGATCAGCACGCCGGTGTCGGCGACGAGGTGCTCGTGGACGTAGGCGCGCACGTCGTCACGGAGGGCGTCGGCGTCCCAGCGGGCGGTTCGCGGCAGCCGCTGCCTCGGGCCGGGGCGGGCATGGCCGGCCTGCTCGGCCAGCCGCCAGCAGTTCTTCCGTTCGACGCCGGACAGCAACCCGAGCAGGAAGATCCCCAGGATCCAGTGTCTCGTGTGCCCAAGATCCGGGGGCAAGGCCCGGCCCGGATTGCCCCCACGACCGCGCAACAGCATTCCCCGACCGCACGAGGGTGACCATCACACGCCGCCGGTGACCGTCGCACTCCGCCTCGAACACGCGCACACCCAGCAGTGCCTCCGGACCAGAAAACGCCACCCAGGCTTGCGCGACCATCGTCTCCACCGGCGGACCATCCAGGTACCGGACGATCACGTTCCCGTACGTGTCCAAAAAAGTATGTGTCCTCGGGATTCCGCCGTCGCATCCTGTCCCTGAAGAAGATCGAAAATAGGGGGAAGCACGTGTGGACGGTGGTGTCATCAAGCGCGGTGCCCGCGACCGAACGCTTCGACTGGTTCGCTGACATGGTCTCGCGTGAGGTGGTACCAACCGCGATCAGCAGCGGGTGCCCGGCCCGCTTCCGAGCAGAAGCCGCTCTACTGGATCTGGGCGGCGTTGCTATGTCGAGGCTCGCCTACCTGCCTCTGCACTCACGACGCACTCCCGCGCTGATCAGACGCAGCGACCCGGAGCAGTACCAGCTGGCACTGGTCACCAAGAGCTCTATGGCCCTGTCCCAGCAGGGCAACGACGGCGACGCCGCGGCCGGGGACCTCGTGCTGTGGGACACCTCCCGGCCTTGGGTGGCCCAGTCCCCTGACGAGGGCGGCATGGGCGAACTGGTCGTCCTCCAACTGTCCCGTTCGGCCATGCCCTTGCGAGAGCGGCAGATCGAGCGGCTGCTCGCTCGGCGCATACCGGGCGGCCTCGGTATGGCCGCGATGCTGGCTTCCTTCATGAGGTCCCTGGTGGAGAACGGCGATCGGTGCACGCCGGAGGAACTGGCTCGCCTGGGCACCATCACGGCCGACCTTGCAGCGGCCTGCCTGGCCCAGCACCTGGACGTCGAGGAAGACCTGCCCGTCGAAGTCCGCGCACAGGCGCTGTTGCGGCGGATCCACACCTTCATCGACCACCACCTCGGCGACCCTGAGCTGAATCCCTCCGTTGTCGCGGCGCACCACAACATGTCCCTCCGCACACTGCACCAGCTCTTCCACGGTACGGGCGAGAGTGTCCAGGCCAGGATCCGCCGACGCCGCCTGGAGCGCTGTCGCGCCGCTCTGTCCCGCCCCGAACTGCGCGCACCCATACAGGCCATCGCTGCGCGCTGGGGCTTCAGCGGACCGGCGGTTTTCAGCCGGACCTTCCGCGAGGTGTACGGACTCAGCCCATCCGAGTTCCGTGCGCTGAGTGTCAAGGAATGCTGCGCTGAGCGCGCACTACAGTGACGATCTACTCTCCTAGGCTCGGTGGCGAGGGATCAATCACCAGCACGGGGGAATCACCATGGTGAGAAGACAGGTGTCCAGGCGGCTGTGGCAACGGTCGCCGCAGCCTTCTTCGGCGTGGTCGCAGCAGCTCCGGCGACCGCCGGCGGAGGTCCTGACGCTCACCGCATCGTCGACATGATGCGCAACAGGTGGCCTGAGGTCGCGCTGTACCACGACGCCGGCGCCCCCGTCCGGCAGCGGGACTGCAACGGCGGCGCCAACCCGCAGTGGATCGAAGAAGCCGACCAGGTCAACACCCTCCGCAACGCCAACAGCGGCATGGGGCTGGACACTGCGGGGCCGAGCACGACCAACGACACCGACGCCATCCACCGGTGGCCCAGGGGCTACGACAGGGCGACCGTGAACCAGGGGCTTCGCGCACCCGGCTGACGCCGCACCACTCCTGCCGTCCAACAGGCGCACCCGGCTCTACGCCCCCTCGGCAGCCGGAGCGGTGTGCCCACTCCCGCCGCCTGCTGAACCCGGACATTCCACCTTTCGGCCGCAAGGCCTCAACCGAAGGAAATGCACGTGCGTTTCACGCTGAGAACAAGCAGCCTCCTGTCCCGCACGGGACTCGCGTTCGCGTCCGCTCTCACCGCCTTCAGCACACTGCTGATCGGGGCCGGTTCCGCTTCTGCCACCGTCACCTCCTGCTCCGGCTTCGGCTGTGACGGACACGACCCCAGCATCCAGACCTGGCAGCGTGGCCCCACCCACCGCGACGGCCGGGATCACGGCAGCGGGTTCGGTGTCGAACTGTGGAGCGGCACCACCGACGGGGACTTCTACGTCTGGGGCAAGGCCACGTATCCCTCGGGCAGCAACCCGTACGACTACACCGTCTTCGTCCAGCGCTGCTACTTGGACCACAGCATGTGCGAGAGTCTCGGCGAGTCCCGCGTGGACCAGCTCGCCTACGAGCGCATGGACGGCAACACGGTGATCCGGCACACCGGGATCTTCTACGACCCGGCGGCCCGCACGGCCCGCGTGTGCATGCGCGGCGCCGGCCGGGAGGTGTGCACGGGCTGGGTCTAGACCCGATTTCCCCCGGATCATCTGATCGTTGGTTGGTGTGTCGTCGACCGACGCCCAGTGGGCACGCATCGAGCCGTTGCTGCCAGGCCGGACACCGAGGCGGGGAGGGTGGCGGGATCACCGCCAGTGATCGACACACTCGCGTTCAGGTACCGCGCCCGGACAGCGCGGCCGGACCTGCGCGAGCGCTACCGGACGCGGAAGGGCGCCCACAATCGTCTGTGGAAGCGGGACGCCGACGGCACCTGGGAGAAGGTCTTCAAGGCTCTGCGCTCCCGAGCCGAACGCCGAAGGCACCCTCGACTGGGTCGTTGCGGTCGACTCCATCCTCGCCCATGGCCACCAGCACGCTGCCGGGGACCGTCAAAAGGGGCCCACGCCGGGGAGTTTACCGACCATGGCCTTGGACACTCGCGCGGCGGACCGACCACCGAGATCCACCTTGCTGCAGACGGTCAGTGCCGCCCGCCGGCCCTCGTCGTCGTGCCGGGTCAGGCAGGTGACATACCCGTATGCACCGGGGTCATGGCCCGTCACGGGTGTCCGGGCCGACCTGCCGGCCCAGCATCACACCGGACGTGGTCCTGGCCGACAGGGCCTCCTCGTTTCGAGCGATCCATTCCCGCCTCCGTCGGCGAAGGATCCGGGCTGTGATCCAGCAACCCGCCGACCAGGCCGCCCGTCGTCGCATACGCCTCAGCACACGCGGTGGCAGACCACTGGCCTCCGGCGCCGAGGCCCACCCCGGCGTCCGGGGCTGCTCGATGACCTCGACGGTGGCACACGAAGGGCGCGGCAGGGTGCTGCCGCGCCCTTCGCTGTGATCACTTCCCTCGGCTGCCCCACGTCCTTACCGCGCGCCCTCCTGCCCCACTCCCCCACGCGTCACCGACACGCCCGAACCCACAACTCACGAACAGGAGGACCATGATGGCGCTCTCTGCAAGAGTGCGTACGTCCTTGGCGGCTGTGACCGCGGGGACGGCGCTGGCAGGCCTGATACCGGCCGCCGCCTGGGCACAAGAGCCCTCCCCGCCAGTCCCCGCCGCGGCAGCGACGCAGAACGAGCAGACACAGATACCAGCGAAGTCCCGGGACGCTGTGCTCGGCAAGGGCTGGAAGACATCGACCGACCGCGCCTGGACCACCAGCGGTGACGGGGCCGGCTTTCACCTCCTGACCGCTGACAAGCGCAGCGGGTACGCCTGGCACACTGCCGCGACCCTGTCCGAACCGGGCTTCGACGCCGACACCTGGATCGGCAACGCATGTGTGACCGGGTCGGGCAGGCGGGCGGTCGTGGCGTACGCTCCGCGGACGTTCACCAACAAGCCCGAGCTCATGGCCCGCGGCGCCTTCACCGCGGTTGTCGACCTGGACAACGGTCAGGTCACCAAGCTGGACCGGCAGGCCTCGCTTGCCTACTTCTCCCCGGGCTGCGGTACCGGGGAGAGCGCGGTGTTCACCCAGGCCGGCGGCCTGGACAAGAGCTCCACTCGGCTGCTGAAGGTGAACGCCGCCACCGCCACCCTGAGCAAGCCCTTGGAGGTCGCCGGCCAGGTCACCTCCGCCGTTCCGGTGAGCGACGCGATCGTGGCGGCCGACTCCAACCGGCTGGTGCGCATCACCGACGATGGCCGGCGCACCCCGCTGGTCCGCACGCGGCGTGTCCCGTTCCTGCTCAAGCCGGACGCCGACGGCGGCGTGGTCTTCATGGACCGTGCAGGAGCGTCGGGTCAGACCGGTGAGGTGCGGCGCATCGCCTCCGCCACAGGACCGCGGCCCGGCCGTGCCCTGACCGGTGCTGTGGACAAGCCTCGGACCGCCCTGCCGGGGCGGTCCGCGTCCGCGGCAGCCTCGTCCAGTCTTCTGGCCACCGGTCCGCTGACATCCATGGACGTCACCGCCAGCTCCACCGGCCGTGTCTTCATCACCGGTGCCGCCAAAGCCAAGGGCGCCCTCCCGGCATCCGTGGAACTACGGCCGCGGACACCGGTGGATTCCGTCGCCACCACCCGCGGCGAGTCCATGGTGACACGCACCGCCTGGGCGGACGGCAACGCGATGGCCACCAATGCCCCGGAGCGCCCAGTGGCCATCACACTCGCGCCCGGCACCGTCGGCAAGCCGTACGCCTTCGAGGTCACAGCCTCGGCTCAGGTGCTGGAACGTTCCGGAACGGGAGCCGCCCGCTCACCGGCCCTGGCCGCGCCGGCCGCACCCAGACCCACGGCAGGCAAAAGGGCGGGCGCGCTGACAGGGCCGATTGCGGAGGACACGGACACGCGGTACTGCGCAGTGGCCCGCAACGACCCGAACAAGCAGGCTCTGCAGCCCAAGCCCCGGCAGGTGGAGTGGGCGGTGGACCAGGCGATCACAGGAAACCTGAACAAGTTCATCTCCCGGCCGGCAAACTGGAAGAACCTGGGAATGGCGGCCTACCAGCCGCAGTTCCTCTTCCCGCTGCACGACCTCGACGGCGGCGGCCGTGTGCCTGCGCAGGTGATGCTCGGCATCACCGCCCAGGAATCCAACATGTGGCAGGCCTCCCGTGTGGCGGTGCCGGGCGTGACCGGCAACCCGCTCGTCGGGAACTTCTACGGAGTCTCGACCGCCTCCAGCGGTCAGCAGACCGATCCCTGGGCCATCCACTGGGAAAACGCGGACTGCGGCTACGGGGTCACCCAGGTCACCGACGGGATGCGGCTCGCCGGAAAGGAGAAGAAGGGCGAAACGGCCATGAGCGTGACGCGCCAGGAGGCGGTCGCGCTCGACTACACGGCCAACATCGCCGCCGGCGTCAACATCCTCATCGACAAGTGGAACCAAACCCGCCGCGAAGGCCTGGTCATCAACAACGGTGACCCGAAGTACCTGGAGAACTGGTTCTTCGCTCTGTGGGCCTACAACACCGGCTTCTATCCCAAGGACAAGACCGCCGAGAACCACGGCGTCTGGGGCGTCGGCTTCACCAACAACCCCGCCAACCCCATCTGGAAAGCCAATCGCCGCCCGTTCCTGCAGGCAGCAGGCGGCGGAGACAACTACGCCGACGCCGCGCACCCACAGGACTGGCCCTACCAGGAGAAGGTGCTGGGCTGGGCGGCACGTCCGCTGTCGGCCCTGGAATCGCCCGGCACCATGGTGGCGGGCTACCGCCAGGCATGGTGGAACAACGACTACTACCGCACCACTGTCAAGCCGTCCGAGTCGCTGTTCTGCACGGCCGCCAACGAGTGCGATCCGAGCAAGATCGGCGACAACGACAGCAACGAACCGGGACAGGGTGCCTGTACCCGCAGCGACTTGTACTGCTTCTGGAACCAGCCGGTCAGCTGGAAGAACTGCACCAACGGCGAGTGCGGCAACGAGACCCTGCGCTTCAACAGCACCTATCCCGAAGAGGCCGACGGCACCGCCTACCCGCCGAACTGCACCACCAGCGGACTGCCCGCAGGGGCGCTGATCGTCGATGACGTCCCCCCTGACACCCCCGCTCACCGGCCCAACTGCACGCCTCCGCCCACCACGGGCTCGTTCAGCTTCGACTTCGGTACGGATTCCGCGCGGATGGACCTGCACCAGCTCGGAGCGGGTTTCGGCAGCCACTTCTACTTCGCCCACACCCGCAAGAACGACCTCACCGGTTCACGGATGCAGGCCACCGGCGTGTGGAGCCTGGGCCGGACCATCGCGCAGGGGCAGGCCAAGGTGTTCGTACACCTCCCCGACCACGGCGCGCAGACAGCGCAAGCGACCTACCAGATCGTCACCTCAGCGGGTACCCGCAATGTGACCATCAATCAGAAAGGCACCAGCAACCGGTGGGCCGAACTGGGCACCTACCGGTTCTCCAACTCGGTCCCCCAGGTCAAGCTTTCCACGATCACCGGTGACGGCACCGGCGACCAGGACATCGCCTTCGACGCCGTGGCCTTCGTCCCCGGCCGCTACAGTGCCGTCGACATCACCCTGCCCGCCCCTCAGCCCGACGCACCCGCCCCGAACTTCCCGATGGTCCTGCAGCCGACCACCGGCCCCCCGTCGGCTTCCGGCGTTCACGGCCTGGCACGGCAGGCCCCGGCGGCACCGGGCAAGCAGTGCACCAAGCGGGGAGAGGGAGCCGAGGTGTGCTGGACCATCCGCAAGCTGAAAGCGGGCGGGCGCAGCCCGGCGCCGAAGGACACTCGGCTGACGTTCGCCAGGCCCGGACAGGAACCCAGAGGCGTCCTCGTGGCACCGGCCGGCGCGGCGGGCAACAACAACAATCTTGTGCCGTGGTGCGACAACGGCTTCCGGTCCATGATGACCCGGTTCGAAGCCTGCCTCGACCTCAGCGAGGTCGGCCTCACCTTCACGCAGAACGGCGTCGTCGTGGGCCAGGCGTTCTTCCAGATCAGCGGCCAGCTCAAGGCCGACCCCAACGGCCGCACCATCACCCAACAGCTCAACATCTTCGACACCCGGCAGGATCCTGCACTGGGGCAGATCGAGATGAGAGTCTTCCCCCAGTGCGCCAGCGCCTGCGACATGAGCACCATGCAGTGGGACCAGCCGCTGCTCTTCACGGGCCCCAGCGCCGCCCGTCAGGGTACCGCCACCGCGACCTACAACCGCACCTCGCCCCTGACATCCGCGTTCGACCGTGCCAACCAGGACCACATGCTGCTCGGGTGGAGCATTGACGCTTTCAGCACCGGTGCCGGAAAGAAGGCCGAGCCGGATCCCTACCAGCTGTCCCTGGGCGTGCCGTACACCCGCTGCGACGTCGCCTTCAACAGCGACGGTCCCGGCTGCGTCTTCGCCGACTACCACCCTACATACGTCTTCAACTCCAAGCAGACCCCGGCTGCGGCAGCACACGCCTGGCTGATGATGAGCAAACTGCCCAAGACGCCCGGCGTGCCCGCCACGCCGCTGCGATACCTGCCCATCAAGGAACGAAACCACGGCGTCTACGACCCCGACCGGAACCGGAACGTGATCTGCCCCAGCGGCTGGGCCGCCAATTACGGCAATCCCAGCACCACACCCTTCACCGACCGGAACTCCGATGACAGGGCGAGCTGCGACGAGTACCCCTTCGCGGCCACCTACCAGAGCGGCGGCATGCCCTACGACTACGGGGGCACCAACCCCGTCGATCCCGTACGCAAGGGAGACGCCTGCGTCCAGACCTACGCCACCAAGCTGAGCGACGGCACCTGGAAGCTCCTCGACGACGAGCGCGCGGAACTGCCCGACTGGAAGAACAGTGTCTGTGGCCGCTCCGCCATGTCCAGCTGGATCAACACCACTTCGATGTCCACCTTCCCGGTCGGAGCCTCCCCCTGAGTGGTGGACACGCTGATACTGGATCTGCTTGATCCGGAGAAAGCGAGACCACCGCCGATGGCGATGAAGGACTACTCGGA
>NZ_JBHJUW010000225.1:0-9060 GCF_042268205.1 Streptomyces sp. NPDC056160 | reverse complement strand
GCCCCACCCGGGGCGACCGGCCCTTCCCGGTCTCACTCGGTCTCGGCGCTCACCGCTTGTGCTGCGCGTCCGCCACCGTGACCTCGACGCGCTGGAACTCCTTCAGCTCGCTGTAGCCCGTCGTGGCCATGGCGCGGCGCAGGGCGCCGAAGAAGTTCATGGAGCCGTCGGGGGTGTGCGAGGGGCCGGTGAGGACCTCCTCGATGGTGCCGACGGTGCCGAGGTCGACCTTCTGGCCGCGCGGCAGCTCCTCGTTGACGGCCTCCATGCCCCAGTGGTGGCCCCGGCCGGGCGCGTCGGTCGCGCGGGCGAGCGGGGAGCCCATCATCACGGAGTCCGCGCCGCAGGCGATCGCCTTGGGCAGGTCGCCTGACCAGCCGACACCGCCGTCCGCGATCACGTGGACGTACCGGCCGCCGGACTCGTCCATGTAGTCGCGGCGGGCGGCGGCCACGTCGGCGACGGCGGTGGCCATGGGGACCTGGATGCCCAGCACGTTGCGCGTGGTGTGCGCGGCGCCGCCGCCGAAGCCGACCAGGACACCGGCCGCGCCGGTGCGCATCAGGTGCAGGGCGGCGGTGTAGGTGGCGCAGCCGCCGACGATCACCGGGACGTCCAGCTCGTAGATGAACTGCTTCAGGTTCAGCGGCTCGTGCGAGGAGGAGACGTGCTCGGCGGAGACCGTGGTGCCGCGGATGACGAAGATGTCCACGCCCGCGTCGACGACGGCCTTGGAGAACTGGGCGGTGCGCTGCGGGGAGAGCGCGGCGGCGGTGACCACACCGGAGTCGCGCACCTCCTTGATGCGCGCCCCGATCAGCTCCTCCTTGATCGGAGCGGCGTAGATCTCCTGGAGGCGGCGGGTCGCGGCCTCGGCGGGCAACTCGGTGATCTCGTCCAGCAGGGGCTGCGGGTCCTCGTGGCGGGTCCACAGGCCTTCGAGGTTGAGCACGCCGAGGCCGCCCAGCTCGCCGATGCGGATGGCGGTGGCCGGGGAGACGACGGAGTCCATGGGGGCGGCCAGGAAGGGCAGCTCGAACCGGTAGGCGTCGATCTGCCAGGCGATCGAGACCTCCTTCGGGTCCCGCGTACGGCGGCTGGGGACGACGGCGATGTCGTCGAAGGCGTACGCCCGGCGGCCGCGCTTGCCGCGCCCGATCTCGATCTCAGTCACGTCTGTGGCCTTTCCCTGATGCGTTGCAGCGTCTTCCAGTATCGCCGACACCCATGACAAGGGCGGCCCCGGTGCACCCGGGACCGCCCTCGGACGTCGTCAGCCGTGCTCTACGCGCGCGACGCCGCACGCGCGTGGATCACTTCCCGCTCACTTCTTGCTGCTGTAGTTCGGCGCCTCGACGGTCATCTGGATGTCGTGCGGGTGGGACTCCTTGAGGCCCGCCGAGGTGATCCGCACGAACCGGCCCTTGGACTCCATCTCCTCGATGGTGGCGGCGCCGACGTAGCCCATGGTCTGGCGCAGGCCGCCGACGAGCTGGTGCAGGACGTTGGCGAGGGGGCCGCGGTAGGGGACCTGGCCCTCGATGCCCTCGGGCACCAGCTTCTCGTCGGCGGTCACGTCGGCCTGGAAGTAGCGGTCCTTCGAGTACGACCTGCCCTGGCCACGGGACTGCATGGCACCCAGCGAGCCCATGCCGCGGTACGACTTGAACTGCTTGCCGTTGATGAAGAGCAGCTCACCCGGGGACTCCTCACAGCCGGCGAGGAGGCTGCCCAGCATCACCGTGTCGGCGCCGGCGGCCAGCGCCTTGCCGATGTCGCCGGAGTACTGCAGGCCGCCGTCGCCGATCAGCGGGACGCCGGCGGCGCGGGCCGCGAGGGACGCCTCGTAGATGGCGGTGACCTGGGGAACGCCGATGCCGGCGACGACGCGGGTGGTGCAGATGGAGCCCGGGCCCACGCCCACCTTGATGCCGTCCACACCGGCGTCGATCAGCGCCTGGGCGCCGTCGCGGGTGGCGACGTTGCCGCCGACCACGTCGACGTTCACGCTCGACTTGATCTTCGACATCCAGCTCAGGGCGTTGCTGTTGTGGCCGTGCGAGGTGTCGACGACCAGGAAGTCGACTCCGGCCTCGGTGAGCGCCTGGGCACGCTCCAGCGCCTCCGGGCTGGCGCCGACGGCGGCGCCGACGAGCAGCCGGCCCTCGGCGTCCTTCGCGGCGTTGGGGTACTTCTCGGCCTTGACGAAGTCCTTGACCGTGATCAGGCCCTTGAGGACGCCCGCCTCGTCCACCAGCGGCAGCTTCTCGATCTTGTGCTTGCGCAGCAGTTCCATGGCGTCGGGGCCGGAGATGCCCACCTTGCCGGTGACCAGCGGCATCGGGGTCATGACCTCGTGCACGCGACGGCTGCGGTCGCTCTCGAAGGCCATGTCGCGGTTGGTCACGATGCCGAGCAGCTTGCCGGCCGGGTCGGTGACCGGGACGCCGCTGATGCGGAACTTCGCGCACAGGGCGTCCGCCTCGGCGAGCGTGGCCTCCGGGTGCACCGTGATCGGGTCGGTGACCATGCCGGACTCCGACCGCTTGACCAGGTCGACCTGGTTGGCCTGGTCCTCGATGGAGAGGTTGCGGTGCAGCACGCCGACGCCGCCGAGGCGGGCCATCGCGATCGCCATGCGGGACTCGGTCACCTTGTCCATCGCCGCGGACAGCAGCGGGATGTTCACCCGGACGTTGCGGGAGATGCGGGACGAGGTGTCGACCGCGTTGGGGAGCACCTCGGATGCGCCCGGCAGCAGCAGCACGTCGTCGTAGGTCAGCCCGAGTGTCGCGAATTTGCCGGGCACTCCGTCGACGTTTGCAGTCATGACACCTTCCCCAGATGGCCTTGCTCGGTGCGGATGTCCATGCTAACGGGAAGCGGAGGCGTCTCATTCCACGACGAAGAGCCGCCCTGAGCTTCGTATCTTCCTATGAGATCGGCGCGTCGCCGGTCAACGGGGCCGGGCTACTGCTCGGCGAGCGCCCGCAGCCTGCTGAGCGCCCGGTGCTGGGCCACCCGGACGGCTCCCGGTGACATTCCCAACATCTGTCCCGTCTCCTCGGCGGTCAAGCCGACCGCGATACGCAGGAGCAACAGCTCGCGCTGGTTCTCGGGGAGGTTGGCGAGCAGCTTCTTGGCCCACTCGGCGTCGCTGCTGAGCAGGGCGCGCTCCTCCGGGCCGAGGGAGTCGTCCGGCCGCTCGGGCATCTCGTCGGAGGGCACGGCCGTCGAACCGGGGTGGCGCATCGCCGCGCGCTGGAGGTCGGCGACCTTGTGGGAGGCGATGGCGAAGACGAACGCCTCGAAGGGGCGGCCGGTGTCCCGGTAGCGCGGCAGGGCGAGGAGGACCGCGACGCAGACCTCCTGGGCCAGGTCCTCCACGAAGTGGCGCGCGTCGCCCGGGAGCCGGGACAGACGGGTGCGGCAGTAACGCAGCGCGAGCGGGTGGACGCGGGCCAGCAGGTCGTGCGTGGCCTGCTCGTCGCCGTCGACGGCACGGTGCACGAGCGCACCGATCGCCCCTGGGGCAACTGCCGCCTCGTCGTCGCGCATCGGTCCATCGTGCCTTGGCGTCGTATGCCCGGTGGCACTGCCTTCGTGGTTGTGCACCGAAGCGTTATGAGCAGGTGCGCCGGAACCCATCCCCTGCGCCCTCCCATTCCGCTCGACCGACTCGTCCCCGAGGAACTCCACACCTCAAGGATGCGGCATCCGCGGCGAAACGAGCACCGGCCGCCCGGTGGGCCGCATTGCCACTGGTACCCGACGGGCGGTACGCGACACCGCCCGCGCCCCTCGCGGGGCCCCCGGCCGGCCCCCGCTCACGGAAGGACGGCCCTCGGGGTGCGGGCCGCACGGACTCGTGCACGGCGGGCTTGCGCAGCCGCCCACCGCGGAGCCGCCGGGCGTCCGGGCCGGGTCGCCGCACACCGGAGCTGTGGGGTCGTGGGGCCGCTGCCCGCCCCGCGCGTCCCCGGCCGGCCGGAACGGCCCGGGCGGACGCCACGGCGCGAGCGGCTGGTCGCGGCCGTACGACCGCTCCCGGCGCCCCTCGCGCGAGGGCGCGACGCCCCTGAGTCGAGGCAGGACCTAACGCACCAGGCCCCACCGGAATCCGAGGGCCACCGCATGCGCGCGGTCGGAGGCGCCGAGCTTCTTGAACAGGCGCCGGGCATGGGTCTTGACGGTGTCCTCGGAGAGGAACAGCTCACGCCCGATCTCGGCGTTGGAACGGCCGTGGCTCATGCCCTCCAGGACCTGGATCTCACGCGCGGTGAGCGTGGGCGCGGCGCCCATCTCGGCCGAGCGCAGCCGGCGCGGGGCCAGCCGCCAGGTGGGGTCGGCGAGGGCCTGGGTCACCGTGGCGCGCAACTCCGCGCGGGAGGCGTCCTTGTGCAGGTAGCCGCGGGCACCGGCGGCCACGGCGAGCGCGACGCCGTCGAGGTCCTCGGCGACCGTGAGCATGATGATGCGCGCCCCGGGGTCGGCGGACAGCAGGCGCCGGACCGTCTCGACGCCGCCCAGTCCGGGCATGCGCACGTCCATCAGAATGAGGTCCGAGCGGTCGGCGCCCCAGCGGCGGAGGACTTCCTCGCCGTTGGCCGCCGTCGTCACGCGCTCGACGCCGGGCACGGTCGCGACCGCGCGGCGGAGCGCCTCTCGGGCAAGCGGGGAGTCGTCGCAGACGAGGACGGATGTCATGGCCGCCCTCCGCAGCTGATGCGCGTCACCTTGAGCCTCCAGGCTGGTACGAAATCGTCACCTGTGCGGTCGACCGTCTCGGACGCCTGCCCGAGCACTTGTGTTCTCAACCGCCTCCGCACTCTCAACGACGGTCACTCGAAAGAGTTACGGGGCCGTACGCCGTTTTCGGCACTCTACGTGAGTGAGCGGACACAGTGCAGACACAGACGTCATACCCCCAACTTTTCATCACAAGCTATGCCCCATTTGGCCCCTTTTCTTCCCGTTTCCAGGTGTCTGGAGCTAGATTCGCAATGAGTCATATTTTCATCTCCTTAGATCGGGTACGTACGGTCGTTGGCACCGTATCCGCCACCGAACGGCTACAAGGGGTCACGCAATGGCAGATTTCTCCCGCCTTCCCGGACCGAATGCGGACCTGTGGGACTGGCAGCTGCTGGCTGCCTGCCGCGGAGTGGACAGCTCGCTCTTCTTCCATCCCGAGGGCGAGCGCGGGGCGGCTCGGAGCGCTCGAGAGAACTCGGCCAAGGAGGTCTGCATGAGGTGCCCGGTCCGTGCGGAGTGCGCGGCACACGCCTTGGCGGTGCGCGAGCCGTACGGGGTATGGGGCGGCCTGACCGAGGACGAGCGCGAGGAGCTCATGGGGCGGGCACGGAACCGACTGGTGACGGCCTCGTCATCAAGCGGCGACACCGCTTCGAACACCTGAAGGAACGTTTCTTCTTACCCATACGGACGCACGGCGACGGAGACAGGCGGCACATCGGAGGCAAACGACAAGGGCACGCGCGCGCGTGCCCTTCTTCTCCGCCCACCCGCGCCCGTCCTCCGCGCACCCGCGCCCGTCCTCCGCACACCCGCGCCCGGTTCCCCTCCGCCCACCGCGCACCGCGCCTTCCCGGCTCACCTGGCCCCGGCGCGGACCAGTTCGTCGAGGGTGGCGGCCACCGTCGGCACCTGGGCCAGGTCGGGCAGGGTGAGCGCGACGATCTCGCGGCGCACCGTCGGCTCCAGCGCCACGGTGCTCGCGCCCCTGGGCCGTACGGACTCGATCGCGAGCTGGGGCAGCACGGCGACGCCCAGACCGGCGCCCACCAGTCCGGCCACCGCCGGATAGTCGTCCGTGGCGAAGTCGATGCGCGGTGTGAACCCGGCGCTCGCGCACACCTCCACGAGCTGGCTGCGGCAGCGGGGGCAGCCCGCGATCCACGGCTCGTCGGCGAGTTCCGCGATGGCGACGGACTCGGCCCGGGCCAGCCGGTGCCCTTCGGGTACGAGGCCGACGAGCCGGTCGGTGAGCAGCGGGCGTACCACCAGGTCCGCCCATTCCTCCGCGCCCGCGGCGCCCTCGTAGCGAAAGGCGAGCGCCACGTCGCAGTCGCCCGCGCGCAGTAGTTCCACTGAGCGCGGCGGTTCGGCCTCCTCCAGGGAGACGCGGGTGCCGGGGTGGGCCGCGCGCAGGGCGGCGAGGGCGGTCGGGACGAGGGTGGAACTGCCGCTGGGGAAGGAGACGAGGCGGACGCGGCCGGCGCGCAGGCCCGCGATGGCGGCGACCTCCTCCTCGGCCGCGGTGAGTCCGGCGAGGATGCCGCCCGCGTGCCGCACCAGGGCCTCGCCGGCCTCGGTGAGCCGCATCTCCCGGCCGGTGCGGACCAGCAGCGGCGTGCCGGCCGATCCCTCCAGGGCCTTCATCTGCTGGCTGACGGCGGGCTGGGTGCAGCCCAGCTCGCGGGCCGCCGCGGAGAAGGAGCCGGTGGCGGCGACGGCGCGCAGGACGCGCAGATGACGGGCCTCGATCACCCTTCGAGCATAAGGGAAGCTTGGGCGAGTCACCGAAAAACGCGTCGACACTTTGACATGGGGTCCTTTACCGTTCCGGGCATGAAGCTTCTCTCGGTCAACCTGGGCCGTCCCGTGGCCGTGCCGTACACCGACCAGCCGGAGGGCGTGACCGGTATCGGCAAGCTGCCGGTGGACCATCCGGTGCGTGTCGCGGCGCCCGGCCCCAAGGGCGTCGGCGCGAGCGGGCTGGCCGGGGACGCGGTGTGCGACATGCGGCACCACGGCGGCGACGACCAGGCGGTGTACGCGATGGCGCGCGAGGACATGGACGACTGGGAGCGCGAGCTGGGCCGGGCGCTGCCCGACGGCTCGTTCGGCGAGAACCTCACCACCACGGGCATCGACATATCCGGTGCGCGGATCGGCGAGCGCTGGCGCATCGGCTCGCCGGACGGTCCCGCGGTGGTGCTCGAGGTCACCTGCGGGCGGATTCCGTGCCGGACCTTCCAGGGCCACCTGGGGGAGCGGGGATGGGTCAGGAGGTTCACGCGGAAGGGTGCGCCGGGTGCCTACCTGCGGGTGATCGAGCCCGGTGAGATCCGCCGCGGGGACCCGGTCGAGATCGTGCACCGCCCGGACCACGACGTGACCGTGGCCCTGCAGTTCCGGGCCTGCACCACGGAGCGCTCCCTGCTGCCGCGCCTGCTGGGGGCCGGCGCGGCGCTGCACCCGGAGTCGCTGGCGGCGGCCCGGAAGTACCTGGCGGAGTACGGCGCGTCCGGCGGTGCGGAGGACGACGGGGGAAACGGCGCGGAAAGCGGTACGGAAAGCGGTGCGCGAAGCGCGGGTTGACGGCCCGTCCGGCCGGGCGCGCCGTCGGGCCGGACGGCCGGGCACACCGATCGCTCACTGATCGGCAGGCCCTGTGCAGAGATCGGGGACGAGGGGCGCGGACCACTAACCTTTCGCCATGACAACGGCTCTGATTACGGGATCGACCGCGGGCATCGGCGCCGCGTTCGCGCGGCGGCTGGCGGCCGACGGCCACGACCTCGTCCTGGTGGCGCGTGACACCGAACGCCTGACGGAGCAGGCGACGGAGCTGCACGACCGGCACGGCATCGAGGCCGAGGTGCTGACGGCCGACCTCGCGACCGACGAGGGCATCGAGACGGTCGCCTCCCGGCTGGGCGACCGGAAGAACCCCGTCGACCTCCTGGTCAACAACGCCGGTTTCGGCAACAAGGGCCGCTACCTCGACGTGGACATGGCCGACGAGCTGAGGATGCTCAAGGTGCACGTCGAGGCCGTGTTGCGGCTGACCTCGGCGGCGACCGCGGCGATGCGCGAGCGCGGCCGGGGCGGCGTCGTGAACGTGGCCTCGGTGGCGGCGTTCGTGCCGCGCGGCACCTACGGGGCCTCGAAGGCGTGGGTCGTGCAGTTCACCCAGGGCGCGGCGCGGGACCTGGCGGGCAGCGGCGTACGGCTGATGGCTCTGTGCCCCGGTTTCGTCCGCACCGAGTTCCACCAGCGGGCCGGCATGGGCACGGACAACATCCCCGGCTGGATGTGGCTGGACGCGGACAAGCTGGTCGCGGCGGCCATCGCGGACCTGGCCCGCGGCCGGACGGTGTCGATCCCGGACCCCCGCTACAAGGCGCTGATGGGCCTGGTCAAGGTCACGCCGCGGGGCCTGCTGGGCGGGGTCGCCTCGAAGACGGGACGCAAGTACGGACCCCGGTGAGGCGGACCGGTGGGAAAATGGCGGTGACGGAACCGGGCCAGGGGGGCCGGAGGCGGCGCCATGACCTTCGTACAGCTCATCGAGTGCAGGACGAGCCGGCTGGACGAGATGAACCGGCTGCTGGACACCTGGGTCGAACAGGCCGGCGGGAAGCGGGCCGCGACCCACACGCTGGTCGGCAAGGACCGCTCGGACGGCGCGCACATCGTGGAGATGGTGGAGTTCCCGTCGTACGAGGAGGCGATGCGGAACTCGAACCTCCCCGAGACCGACGCGGTCTTCCGCGGCCTGGTCGCGCTCTGCGACGAGCTGCCCGTCTTCACGGACCTGGAGGTCGTGCGGGACGAGCAGTTCGCCGCGTCGGCGGTGCGCCGTTTCTTCGACACCCTGACGGCCGCCGGTGAGCTGCCCCCGCTCAACGACCTGATCGACGAGGACTGCCACAGCCACGATCCGGTCAATGCGCAGGACACCATCGGTCTGGACGCGATCCGGCGCGAGTACCGGATGTGGCGGGACGCCTTCGACTTCGCCTTCACCGTCGAGGACGCGATCACGCAGGACGACCGCGCCTGCGCCCGCTGGACGTGGGACGCCGTCCACCGCGGCGAGTTCCTGGGCATCGCCCCCACCGGGCGGCGGGTCACCATGACCGGCACGACCCTCTTCCGGTGCGGCCCGCACGGCAAGTTCACCGAGCTGTGGTGGCAGCGCGACCAGCTGGGCCTGATGCAGCAGCTGGGGGCGTTGGACGAGCTGGAGAGCTGAGCGGGCCGGCCGACCTCTCCGGGGGCGGACACGCCGGTGCCCGGCACCCCGGAAGG
>NZ_JBHJUW010000224.1:0-9264 GCF_042268205.1 Streptomyces sp. NPDC056160 | reverse complement strand
GCTGCGTGCCGTCCGCGCCAACGGCGACTTCGACACCTACTGGACCTGGCACCAGCAGCGGGAGTTCACCCGCAACCACCAGACGCGCTACCGCGGCCAGCTCATACCCACCGCCTGATCGACTGCACCCTCATTGGATCTGCACCCTTCCTGGATCAACCAGGTCGAGCGGTGGTTCGGCCTGCTGACCGACAAGCTCATCCGTCGTGGCGTCCACACCTCGGTGAAGGCGCTGGAGGATGACATCAGGGCCTGGATCGACTCGTGGAACGAGAACCCCAGGCCCTTCACCTGGACCAAGACCGCCGACGAGATCCTCAAATCTCTCGCCGACTACCTCACCAAGGTCACTCCGCCAGCCACTGAGAATCAGCGAGAGACTTAAGCCTGCGATTTCAGGCTCATCACCTTAGTGAGCGGGCCCGGACAGCCCGAACTCGGCGGCGACCAGCGCGTACGAGCGCTCGCGCTCGGCGAGGCCGGGGATCAGCGAGGTGAGCATCAGCTCGTCGGCCCCGGTACGCGCGTGCAGACCGGCCAGTCCGGCGCGGACCGCGCCGGGTGTGCCGTGCACGACCGTGCCGAGCCAGCCGTCGACGAAGTCCCGTTCCTCGGGTGTACGCGCGAGACCTGCCGCCGTGTCCGCGCCGGGCACGGCGCTCTGGACGCCCTGACGGGCCCGCATCATCATCACGGCGCCGGACGTGGCCAGGTGCGCGGCCTCCGCCGCGTCGGGGGCGCAGGTGACGTTCACGGAGACCATCGTTCGGGGCTCGGGCAGCGCCGCGGAGGGGCGGAACTCGGAACGGTACAGGTCGACGGCGCGCAGCGCCTGGACGGGGTTGATGTGGTAAGCCGCCGCGAACGGCAGTCCGAGCCGGGCGGCGACCTGCGCGCCGGTGGTGCCCGACCCCAGGATCCACACGGGCAGGCCGGGCGCCGCCGGCACCACGTGCACCCGGTCGCGGCTGTAGGGTGGTCGGCGGGGAAGCCGGATCCCAGGAAGCCAACCATCTCTTGGACCAGGGCCGGGAAGGTGTCGGTGCCCGGGTCCTCCGGGGCCCGGCGCAGCGCGCGGGCGACGGTGGGCAGACCGCCCGGGTTCCGGCCGACCCCGAGGTCGAAGCGCCCCGGGTGGAGCGCCTCCAGGACACCGAACTGCTGCGCCGGAAACCGTGCCGCCCCGCCGACCTGGCCAGGGCGACCGTGTCCCGCAGCGCCTGCGCGGGAGCCTGTCCCTCGCGCACCACGGTGAGGTCGAGCACCGAGAGCGGGGCGGGGGCCGTCCCGTGGTCCTCGGCGGGCCGGTCGGACGGGTGGGACACATCGCGCTGCATGTCTGAACTCTCTCGGTGCCGACAGGACGAGAAAACCGGACCATAGGGTCCGGTTCGCGATCCTAGGTATGTGTGCCGCTGAGGTCAAACCTGTTGGTGTGCGCGGGGCCCGCGAGCCGGTTCAGTAGGTGGTCACGAGTGGCTTCGTCTCGTCGACGACGTAGGTCGAGAGCATCATCGTCGTCACGGTGCCCACGTTGATGGCGTTGTGGATGGCGCCCGAGGGGATGAAGAAGGGGTCGCCGGTACGCAGCCGGAGGGCGGGGGCGTCGTCGAACTCCATCAGGACATCGCCCCGGATGATGTAACCGACCTCCACACCGGGGTGGCTGTGCCGGCCCGACTGCTTGTGCCGGGGGATCTGCACCAGGGTCTGCACGGCGGCCCAGCCCTCGGCGGGCGAGGGGTGCTGCTGGAGCAGGGTGCGGGTGACACCCGCGGTCGGGTCGGCGCGGTCGACGGGTCCTGCCGGGTGCTCGTGGGGGAGGAGTGGGGTCGCGGCGGCCTGCTGGGCGGAGGCGAGCGCGGCGGCACCGAGCGCGCCGGCGGCGGTGCCACCGGCGCGCAGGAGAGTGCGGCGGTCGAACATCTTGTTTCCCTCGGGTCGGGGACGGGGGGTGAGAACGCGCGGCACGGCGCATGACGTGGCGCGGCAGGCGGCGTACGACGCTCATGTGTGGTGCGACGTGTGGCACCGGGTGTGGTCCGACGCGCGGCACGCGGCCGACGCCCGGCACGGGAACGGCCAGCGGCGGAAGGAATGTGCGTTCTCCCCGAAGAATCAACCGCTTTTGGCCCTGGCCGCGCAAGAGCGCGATCCGGCCGCGCGGCGGCCGGTGCCCGTTCAGGCGGCGGCTTCCGGTCCCCGCTGCTCCAGCCGGGACGCCAGGTCACGCGCGGCGGCCTCGCGTCCCATGGCCTCGTGCCCCGGGTACGCCTTCCCCAGGATCTGCCGCCACGAGGCCACGTCCGGGTGGCGGCGCAGCAGCGCCCTGCGCTCGCGTTCGGTCATGCCGCCCCACACGCCGTACTCCATCCGCTGGTCCAGCGCGTAGGCCAGGCACTCCACGCGTACGGGGCAGTGGTAACAGACGCTCTTCGCCCCGTTCTGCGCAGCGCCCTCGGCGAACATCTGCTCGGCGTTCCTGCGGCACGCGCCCCTGACAGCCCACTCCACGGTTGCCTCACCCCAAGACTCCATCCATGTGCATCTCCGCACATGTTTCGACGGTGCAGATATACGTGACTCTAGCGCAGCTATGGTGTGATCGGACATGTGGACGGTTGACCGGAAATCGCCGCTTGCCGGAGGCTTACGGGACTCCTGTGAACGAGTTTCCGTCGCGGGCCGGTGATTCGCCGTGTGATTGACCGGACTTTACGGTCCGTTTAGCCTGACCGACAAGGGTGACTTTCCGGCCACTTCGGATGGCGAGAACCCTTGGCACACTGGCGCCGCACGGGTGGGAAGGATGGGGAAGCGGACATGCGACACGACCGCCACCCGGGGGCACAGCAGAGCGATCGGTTCTCCGCCGCGGGCCGTGCAGAGCGACGCGAGCGGCATACGGGGCCCGGGTTCCGGCCCGGTGGGGAAGGGAGTGGGGCGCCGTGAAGTCGCTCGTCACAATGATCGGCCGGGACGACGAACGGGCCCGGCTGTCCGGTCTCGTCGCCGCCACCGGGGGACAGGCGCTCGTCCTCAGGGGCGAGTCGGGCGTGGGCAAGAGCGCCCTGCTCGACCATGTCGCCACGCTGGCGGCCGACGACGGACACGAGGTGATCAGGGCCGCCGGGGTGGAGGCGGAGTCGGACCTCCCCTTCGCCGGGCTGCACCAGATCCTCTACCCGCTGCTCCCGCACATCGAGGCCTTGGACAAGGGCCACCGGGCCGCGTTCGACGCCGTGTTCGGGCAGACCGAGGGCAGGCCGCCCTCGGTCATGTCCCTCGGCATCGCCGTGCTCGACCTTCTCTCCCTGGCCACCTCGGATAAGCCGCTGCTGCTGATCCTGGACGACGGCCAGTGGCTCGACGCCTCCAGCGCCGACGTGTGCGGATTCGCGGGTCGCCGGCTCACCGGCAGCTCGGTGAAGCTACTGATCGCCCTGCGCACCGACATCCCGTCGCGCTTCGACACGGCCGCCCTTCCCGAGGTGGCGGTCCCCGCGCTCACCGAGGCGGCCTCCGCGGAACTCCTGGACCTGTGCCATCCCGGCCTCGATGCGCAGATGCGCCGGCTGGTCCTGGACCAGGCCCGGGGCAATCCGCTGGCCCTGCTCGAACTGCCCCCCTTCCTCGGCGGCAGCCGGCCCGGCCGCGGATCGGAGGGCGCCTTCGCCTTCCAGGCCGTCCCGCTGCCCCGGCGGCTCCAGCACGTCTACGGCACCCGCGTCGAGGCCCTGAACGACGCCGTGCGCGAGGAGTTGCTGCGCGGCGCACTGGACGGAGTCGGCACCGCGGCGGCGTCCACGCACACTCCCGCGCTGCGCTACCGCATGCGCGACGCCGAGGAGGCGGTGGCGGCCGGACTGCTGGAGACGGACCCGGTCGGCGGCGACTTCGTCTTCCGCCACCCGCTCGTGCGCTCCACCGTGGTGCAGCTGGCCACCCCCAACCAGCGGCGGGCCGCCCACGCGGACCTCGCCCGCATCCACCGCGACGACGTGGAGCGCCGCGCCACCCATCTCGCGGCGGCGGCGATCGACCCCGACGAGAAGGTGGCCACCACCCTGGAGGCGGCGGCGGACTCGGCGACCCGGCGCGGCTCAGCGGTGACCGCAGTGGCCTGGCTGACCCGCGCCGCCGAGCTGAGCGAGAGTCACGAGGGCCGCTCCCGCAGACTCAGCAACGCCGCCTTCACGGCCGGGTACGCGGGCCTGCTGGACCAGGCGCAGCAGCTCGTCAACGCCGAGCTGCCCACCGGTCGTAATGAGAGCCCGTCGGCGGTGGCCACCTCCGCCTACATGTCTTGGTACGAGGACGGCGACGTGCGCTCCTCACGGCGCCAGGTCGCCGCGGCCATCGAGAAGCTCCGCGACCACGGCGCCGGGAGCACCCCCGACGTCCTGCTGCGCCTGGTGAACCTGCTCCTGGGCATCGAGCAGTACGCGGGCGAGCCGGAGTCGTGGCGGCAGACCCGCGAACTGCTCGACTCGCTGGGTGATCTGGTGACGGAGCGGTCACGCATCTACCGCGACGCCTGGGGCGACGTCGTCCTGCACGGCGCGGGCCTGGCCGACCGCGTGGAGCGGGCCTTCGCCGACCTCTCCGAGCTGGAGCCCTGGGACGTGATGCGCCTGGGCGTCTGCGCGTACCACGTGGACATCCTCAGCCAGTACCGCCCGCACCTCCAGCGCATCGTCGAACGCGAGCTGGAGACCGGCGCCATGGGCGTCGGGATGACCATGCTGCACTTGATCATGCTCGACCAGATGGCGATCGGCGAGTGGGACGAGGCGGACCGCACCGGGCAGCGCGGCCTCGATCTGATGACGTCCCACGGGTACACACTGCTGGCCCAGCAGACCCGGGCGTACCTGGCGTTGGTCGCCGCCCAGCGGGGCCGGGCCGAGCGGGCGCGCGAACTTCAGGCCATGGTCGACGCCTGGGCGCGCCCGCGCGGTGTGGGCTTCCTGACCCAGCTCGCCGACGCCGCCGGTACGGCCGCGGCCCTGAGTGAGGGGGACTACGAGGCCGCGTATCTGCACGCCATCGGTGTCACCGCGCCCGGCACCTTCACCCCGTACGGGCACCAGGCCGCGCGCACCCTGCTCGACCTGGTGGAGGCGGCGGTGCACACCGGCCGTTCCGAGCAGGCCAGACGGCACGCGCTGGCCGCGCGGGAGGCGGGACTGCCCGCCGTCTCGCCCCGGCTGGCCATGATCACCTACGGGGCGCTGGCGATGACGGCCACTGAGGAGGCCGAGATCGCCGACATGTACGAGCGGGCCGAGACACATCCGGCCGCCGCCCACTTCCCGTTCGAGGCGGCCCGGATCCGGCTGGCCCACGGGATACGGCTGCGGCACACCCAGGGCCCCAAGGCCGCGCGCCCGCTGCTGACCACGGCCGCGGAGACGTTCGAACGGCTCGACGCCGAGACCTGGACGGAACGGGCCCGCGCCGAGCTGCGCGCGTCGGGTGTCTCCGCGCGCGAGGCAACCGCACACCTGTCGGCACTCACCTGGCAGGAGCGCCGGATCGCCGATCTCGCCGCGAGCGGGCTGACCAACAAGGAGATCGGCGAGCGGATGCGCCTGTCCCCGCGTACCGTCAGCTCCCACCTCTACCGTGTCTTCCCCAAGCTTGGCATCACCTCGCGCGCCGCGCTGCGGGACGCGCTCGGCAAGAGCCAGGAGGGGACGCGGGACTGAGCCCGGCGCGGTTCCGCTCCGATCGGGGCGGGCCGGGAGGCGGTGCCCGCTCACCGGTTGGGCCCGCCCGTTCACAGGTCCGAGCCGCCCGCGTGGATCCCCTGCTCGGCGAGCCAGTCCAGGACGTGGTCGGCGACCGCCCGCCAGCCGTTGTCCACGGTCAGGGTGTGACCGCGGTCGGCGAACTGCTTCAGGTCGCTCACCGCCACCGAGTCGCCGTACAGCTTGTAGGCGGCCCGGGTCACGGAGTCGGGCACCACACGGTCCTCCTGCCCCGAGATCAGCAGCAGCGGCCCGCGGGTGGTGTTGTGGACGTCGGCGACGGCACGGGGGTGCGGGACCGGGCCGTCCTGGCCGAGATCGGTGAGCAGCCGGCGGGGCGCCGGGACGACGTAGCGGTCGTAGAGCAGGGCCGACTCCTCGGCTCCGACGGTGTTGGCGAAGACGTCCCGGAACTCCTCGGGCGACAGGAGCACCGCTGTGTCCCCGTCCGCCTCCGGCGTCCACCGGGTGGTCCGGCCGGGCCGCGGCGGCGGCACGGCCGCGACCGGGGTCGGCGCGACGGCCACCGCGGCCCGGGCGAGGCCGTGACCGAGGAGGTGCTGCACGACGAGCCCGCCCACCGAGTGCCCGATGAGCACGGGCGGTTCGTCGAAGGACGCCGCCAGACGTCCGAAGTGGTCCGTCAGCGCGTCGAGTCCGAGGCCCCGCAGCGCCTCGGGGTGGCGGCGCGCCTCGCCCACCGTTCCGGGCTCGCCCGGCCAGCCCGGCGCCCAGACGGTGAAGCCCCGGCCGGTGAAACGGTCGGCCCACGCTTCCCAGGACAGCGCGTGGAACCACGCTCCGTGGATGAAGACGACGGGGGTACTGTTCACGGCTGGGGCCTCTCGTTCGGTCAGGCCGGGCGCGCGGGACCCGGCACCGCCCCTGTGGGCGGAAGACCCTGGGTATCCCGCACAGGGAGCGGACATCCGGCACCGGCATACGGGCGACCGTTCAAGCATCGTTCAGGCCCCCCACGGCCGGAACAGTCGAATGACTTAATGTTCCCCGCCGCCCGTGCGGGGGCCGACTCCCGTCCGCCGCGCGGGCGGCGGCGGCCCTGCCCGTCACGGGGTTCCGGCCGCCGGGCCGGGTGCGGGTACGCGGACCGCGACCGCCGTCCGGCCGGGGACGGCCGGCCGTCTCTCACGGTCAAGTGACTGATGTGCCGAAGCGGTGTCCGGAGCGAGAGTGAAGGCCGCCAGCCCCCGCTTCACGGAAGGACACCCCGTCATGAGCAGCGATCGCCACGACCTGCGGAGCCAGTGCACCGCATCACCGAGCCTCCCTCTGCTGCGTCTGGACATCCACCGGATGCTGGACATGCTGGAGTGGCAGGAGATCCGGGCCGAGTTCCGCTACGACCCCGACTCGCCCCTGGTCGTCACCGTCACGTTTCTCGTCGAGGACGGCCCCCGCGCCACCTGGCGCATCGGCCGGGACCTGCTCCATCAGGGGCTCCACTCGATGAGCGGCGTCGGCGACATCCAGGTGTGGCCCTCACACCTGGAGGAGCGGGCGACGGCCTGGTTGCAGCTCGTGTCGAAGGACGTCGGGGCCCTCTTCGAACTTCCCGTTCCGCCGCTGGCGGAGTGGCTCGACCACACCTACGAGCTGGTCCCGGCCGGCACGGAGACGGGCCGGCTGGACCTGGACGGCTTCCTCGCGGGTCTACTCGACGGCCCCGAGGTGCCGTCCGACTGACCACGGGAGATAATGAGTCACCTGTTTGACTGGTGACGAAAGCTGTGCGACAGTCATCGCGCCGTCCCTCGCGGTGAGCCCACGAACAAGACCCGGAGCCCGGTTCCCGCGCCGTCCGCGCGGTGGGCACCGAGAACGCACGACGGAGGATCCACATGATCGACAGGCGGAACTTCAGCAAGGCCGTGGGCCTGGGCACGGCCGCGGCTTCGCTGGTCGGGCTCCAGGGCGTCCAGGCCGCCTCTGCCGCCCCCGGTAAGGGCGGCGCGCCGGCGCCGGCCGTCCCGCACATCACCCCCGGCACCCACACCTCCTTCGCCCGGCTGAAGCAGGTCAAGGCTGGTCTGCTGGACGTCGGCTACGCCGAGGCCGGGCCCAAGCACGGCCCCGTCGTCATCTGCATGCACGGCTGGCCGTACGACATCCACAGCTACGTCGACGTCGCCCCGCTGCTCGCGGCGCAGGACTACCGCGTGATCATCCCCTATCTGCGCGGACACGGCACGACACGTTTCCTGTCCTCGCGCACCTTCCGCAACGCCCAGCAGTCCGCGATCGCGCTCGACATAATTGCCCTGATGGACGCCCTGAAGATCGAGAAGGCTGTGCTCGCCGGCTTCGACTGGGGCTCGCGCACCGCCGACATCATCGCGGCCCTGTGGCCGCACCGGGTGAAGGCCCTGGTGTCGGTGAGCGGGTACCTGATCACGGATGTCGCGGCGCAGAAGAATCCGCTGCCCCCCAAGGCCGAGTGCGCGTGGTGGTACCAGTACTACTTCGCCACCGAGCGGGGCCGCATGGCGATGGAGAACGAGGACGACCGGCGCGACCTGTGCCGTCTGGTCTGGGACACCGTCTCCCCGACCTGGGGCTTCGACGACGCCACCTTCGCGCGTACGGCCCAGGCGTTCCTGAACCCGGACTACGCCGCCATCGTGATCCACAACTACCGCTGGCGCCTCGGCCTCGCCGACGGCGAGCGCCGCTACGACCGGCTGGAGAAGCAGCTCGCCGCGCAGCCGTACATCTCGGTGCCCACGGTCACCCTCGATGCCGAATGCGACTCGTTCACCGCGGCACCGGGCGACGGTTCGATGTACCGGAAGTTCTTCACCGGCAAGTACGCGCACCACACGCTCAACGGCATCGGCCACGACCTGCCCCAGGAGGCCCCGACCGCCTTCGCGCAGGCCGTCGTCGAGGCCGACCACCTCTGACCCGGGTACGGCCGGCCGGCAGGCAGGCCGGCCGCAAGCTTCTTCCCTGCGCGCCCGACCGCCCCCTGTGAAGGAGGCCTGCCGACATGAGCGAGATCCACTGGAACCGCATGACCGCCGCACAGTTGCGTGAACTGGCGGCCGAGGACGCGGTGGTGCTGCCGGTGGGGTCGACCGAGCAGCACGGCCCCCATCTGCCCACCGGTGTCGACGACCTGCTGGTGGCCGAGGTGTGCCGGCGGACCGCACACCTGGCGGCCGCGCACACCCGGGTCGTGGTGGCCCCGTCCGTGTGGGCGGGACTGGCGGAGCACCATGTGCCATTCGGCGGCACCGTCACCCTCAGCCTGGACACTTACCACGCGCTGCTGTGCGATCTCTGCCGGTCCGTGCTCCGCGCGGGATTCTCCCGGATCCTGATCGTCAACGGCCACGCAGGCAACATGACCGCCCTCAACGCCATCAGCAACGAACTCACCGTGGAACTGGGAACGTCGATGGGTGCAGATCTGATGAGGGTGCCTCGTTGGGGTGATTCTCAGAGGTTCGGGATGTAGCTGGTCGTGCCGGCTTTTACCGTCGCCGGGTTG
>NZ_JBHJUW010000223.1:0-9643 GCF_042268205.1 Streptomyces sp. NPDC056160 | reverse complement strand
CCGCGCCCCTGCGCGGCGTCGGCGGCCCCGGCCGCCGCCGGGACCCGGGACGCTGCGGACGGCGCCCGGGACGCCGCCGGGTCCGTCCAGCTCAGTACCGCCCCGCAGGCGTCGCAGAACGACTGGCCCGGTTCCGCGCGGGTGCCGCAGTCGGCGCAGTTCTGGGGGGTCGTCATCTCTCGGGGGTCCTTTCGGCGGGTTCGGCGGGTACGGCGGTTTCGGCCGCGGTCACCTGCACCGTGTAGGGCATGTGGGCGGGGCGGGCGGCGGCCACCAGGGAGTCCAGGCGGTAGCGGTCCGCGGGGGTCGGGTCGGGCAGCCGCAGGTGCACGTGCAGGCGCGGCCGCGCCTCACCGGGCACCGGACCCAGCGGGCGGGCGTTCCAGGCGGCGGCCCCGCTCTCGCTGATCTCCGGCTCCACACCGAAGGCGAGCCGTACGGCCTCGGACAGCCCGCGCCGGGTGCCGCGGACCCGGTGCAGGTACGCGGCGGCGGCCACGGCGGCCCGCAGCAGCGGCTCGGGCTCGCTGCCGTCGGTCTCCGCCCCGACCCAGCCGCCCAGCCACTGGGCGAAGTCCAGCGGGGCCAGGGACGGCCGGAAGTACGTGTCCAGGCAGTCGAGGACGCTCAGGATCGGCGCGATCACCTCGTCGAGCCCGCCGACGAACCGCTGCGCGAGGTCGTCGTCGGCGAACACGGCGGGCAGCATCATGCCGATCGGCGCGGACGAACCCAGGCCGTCGATCGAGCCGCGCATCAGGCACCGTCCCCGATCACGCGCACCCGGTGGTCGAAGGAGAAGACGAGGGACGGCGCGGACAGGTCGATGCGGTCGGTCGCCTCGCCGCGCTTGCCGGTCAGCGGGTCCGCCGGGTGCAGGACCACCTGGTCGACGAGTTCGACGCCCGGCACGCGCTGCAGCACCGCGAACACCTCACCGGACTGCACCGGGCGCCCGAACGGCCAGCCCGTGCCGCTCGCCCCGCCGGTCAGCGGGTCCAGGTGCCGGTACAGCGCGTCATGGGCGTCCCGCCGCACCCGGTCGGTGTCCACGCCCCGGAACGCGTGCACCGTGGCCACCACCGTCACACCCTGGTAGTAGGGCGGGCCGACCGCCAACCTGGTCCCGATCAGCCGCCGTTCGTCCAGGTGCCGGGTGATCCGGTCCAGCAGCGCGTCACCGGGCACCAGCTGCTCGAAACGGAGCCGGCCGCCCGGGTCCGCCACCGCCTGCGGCACCACCAGCACCCGTACCGCGTACGCGCCGTGCTCACCCTCCTCGCCCTCCAGGCAGGTGATCCGCGCGGTCTCCGGGGCGGCGCGCCTGGCCAGCTCCTCGTAGTCCCGCAGGGTCACCGCCCGCTCCTGGGCGCGCAGCGTGATCGGCGCCCGGACCTTCGCCTCCTCCACGGTCTCCCCGTCCACCCCGCCGCGCGCCGCCTCGCGGTTGGCGACCTCGGAGACGTACGGGATGGACGTGCGCAGGATCTGCACGGCGCCGCGGGCCACGTTGCCGGCCCGGCCGCCGCCGGTGCGGTAGCGGCGGGCGCGGATCGGCGACCCCTTGGGGGCCACCGTCCCGTACTGGCGCAGGGAGCCGTCGGGTTCGCGCACGGCCGGGCCGAAGGCGATCTCGCCGGTGGTCGCGTCCAGGGTGATGTGCCGGTCCTCCGGCCCGGAGGCGGCGAAGTTCGGGACGACCTGCCAGTCCACCCAGCCGTCGTGCTCGGCGGTCTGCAACAGCACCGGCGGGTCGTCCCCGACGACCGGCGCGTGCGTGAGACGCAGCCGCTGCCCCGGCAGCCCGGTGGACTCGCCGAGCGCCTCGTCGTACACGGTCTCGGCGTGCACGGTGCCGGTGGTGCCGCCGACCGTGAACGCCTCGGCGGCCCGGATGGTGGGGGAGGTGGTGTAGAAGGGCTGGCCGGGGTGGGGTTCGGTGACCCGGCAGCGCAGCCAGCCCGCCTCCTGCCCGGCGTTGCGGGACAGCACGTGCCCGCCGGGGACGTGCAGGACCACCTCACCGGGGCGGTTGAGACCACCGGTGCCGTCCCGGTCGACCTCGCAGGACTGCCAGCCGTCCGCCGTCCACGCCTCCCACACCAGCGGCGGCTGGCGCGGGTCCACGCCGACACCGTCGACCCGGCTGTCCAGGTCCAGGGAGACCGCGCAGTGCGGCACCGCCGCGGACAGGCCGAGCAGCATGCAGTCGCCGGGGTCGGGGGACTCCGCGAAGCACAGCAGGTCCTTGTCCTCCTCGGCGAGGTCATGGGTGCGGTCCACCGCCGCCTCGCCCCGGTGCTGCACCAGCAGGTTCCGCAACTCGCACGGTACGACGGTCAGTTCGCGCTCGGTGGCGAAGACCACCGCCTCCTCGCTCTCGGTGCGCACGGTCGCCACCTCGGTGCCCACCGGCACCGCCACCGGCTCCTCCTGCGGCGCCGACAGCCAGAACGTGACGTCCGTGCGGGCGGCCGACGGCGGGAACAGGGTGATCCCCACCAGGTCCAGGAAGGCCAGGTGGTTCTTCTCCGGCACCCGGTTGAGCCGGTAGACGATCTGGTCGGCCATGTGGGCGACCGTCTCGACCAGGGTCACACCCGGGTCGGAGACGTTGTGGTCGGTCCACTCCGGAGCACGCTGCTGGATGTAGCGCTTGGCGTCGTCGACGAACTGCTGGAAGCGGCGGTCGTCGAGGTTGGGGGAGGGCAGTGCCATCAGCGGTCGCTTTCCGGAGCCGGGGCGGTGCCGTCCGGCTCGTCGTGGGACGGAATGACGTAGAACGGGAAGACGAGGCTGCGCGGGTTGTTCGTGCCGCGGATCGAGTAGCGCACGTCGATGTACAGGACGCTCTGGTCGCCGCCCGCCGACACCTCGACGTCGTCGACCTCGATGCGCGGCTCCCAGCGGTCCAGGCTGACGTACACCTCGTGCTGGATGCGGCCCGCGGTCTGCTCGTTGACCGGGGCGAACACCAGATCGTGGATGGCGCAGCCGAAGTCGGGCCGCATGGGCCGCTCGCCCGGCGCCGTCGACAGCACCAGGCGGATCGCCTCCTCGATCTCGCGTTCGCCGCTGACCAGCGCGATCCCGCCGGTCGGCCCGATGCGCAACGGGAACGACCAGCCGGACCCCACGAACTGCTCGGCCATCAGGACCACACCCGCCTTCCACGGAAACGGCAACGGCGGCAACGGCCGCGAGGGCCGCTGCGGCCCCAGGGACGGCTCACGGAATCACCATCGGCACGGGAATGGTGGTGACCCCGAAGACGGGGGACGCGACCATGGTGGTCGGCGCCTTGATCGTCGTGTTGGCGGCCGAGGAGATCTGTACGGTGCCCCCGCCGGTGAGGTTGGCGATACCGCCCGCCGTCAGGTTCAGCGCGCCGCCGGTCGTGACCCCGATCTCGCCCGCCGCCCGCACGTTGACCATGCTGGCGCTCTGGATGCTGAGCGGGCCGCCGCTCTTGAGGGTCAGGCTGCGCCCGGCGCTCAGCGACAGGTCGGTGCCCGCCTCCACCGACACCGACCGGCTGCCCTTGATCGTCACCGAGCCCTTGCTGTCCACGATGATCTCGGTGTTCGTCCGGTCCAGGTTGATGGTCAGCCGCTTGTCCCCGGAGACCAGACGGACGCCCTGCTTGCGGCCGCCCGTCTTCTGACTGAGCAGGTCCATGCGGTTGCCGTCCCGGTCGGAGACGGTGTGCCGGCTCGCCTTCTTGCGCACCGCGTCGTGCAGCGGCACGTCGCTGACGGTCGTCGGCTTGTCCCGGCCGTTGTAGAGCCCGCCGATGACGAACGGATGGTCCAGGGCGCCCCGGTCGAAGGCGACCAGCACCTCGTCGTTGACGTCCATCGGGAAGATCCCGCCGCCGTCCAGGCCGCCCATCTGCACGGTCCGCGTCCAGTCGCTGACGTAACGGTCGTCCAGCCACGGGAACTGCAGCCGCACCCGCCCCTGCTTCAGCGGGTCGTTCACGTCCGTCACCAGCGCGTTGGCCACACTGGGCAGCCGCGGCGCGGTGTCCGAGCCGCCCGAGGCGAGACCGTAGAGCGAACGCCACTGCCGTCCGCTGACCGTCACCCACACCTCGTAGTGCTTGCCGTCGCCGAACACGTGCCGCACCGAGGTGACCGTGTACTTGCCCTCGAAGGGGACGCCCACGTCCGCCAGCGCCACCGGAACCCCCGGACGCAGCAGCGGATTTCCGCGCGCGACGACCTCCAGCTCACCGAACGAGCCCGTCACGTCGTCGGCGAGGGCGTCGGCCGCGAACTTCACCTCGTTCTGCTTGTCGTAGGGCGTGCCCGTCTCGACCAGTTTGGCCGTCGTGAACTTGGCGGCGGCGGCACCCGGCGTGGTGCCGATGGAGATGCCGGGGTTCTCGGTGGCGGGCGCGGTCGCCGTGAGCTTCTTCTTCGTCGTCACGTCCCAGCCGCGCGACTCGACCTTGCCCACCTGGTCGGCGGCGGTGACCGCGGCCCGCAGCCGCAGGATGTCGTGCCCCGCCTGGAGCACGAAGGGACTCTTCTCGCCGTCGGTGCTCGGCGAGGGCGCCCCGGAGGCCGACTTCGGCTTCACGAACTGGAACTTGCCGTCCGCGTCGACCGACATCACCATCTCGTTCTCGTCGGCGAGGCGCGCAAGGAAGTCCCAGTCGGTGACGTTGGACTGGCTGATGAACTCGTACACCGTCCGCGTCGACTCGATCCGCCCGATGGGCACCCCGTCCTGGCCGGCCAGCTTGCGGGCGATGTCGGAGGCGCTCTGGTTGCGGTACGCCGCCACCCTGCGCTGGCGCAGCAGACGGTGCCCGAGGTCGTAGCCGCGCACGACGGTGAAGCTGCCGGTGCCGTCGTAGTCGGCCTCCAGACCGGTGACCTCGCCGGTCAGCAGGGGATCACCGGCCCCCTCGCCGTCCGCCACCGGCGCGAGCACCACCTTGGTGCCGAACGTGATGTTCAGCTTGCCCAGCAGCAGCCGGTAGGGGTCGCGGAAGGTGAGCCGGAACGCCGCCGGGACGCCGACACCCTGGTCGACATAGCTGTCCACGAGGTCGGCGGCGAACTCCGGGGGCAGCTTGGCGCCCCCGACCTTGACGTCGATGACATTGGAGAACGCGGACTGCACCATCAGCCACGCACCTCCTCGGCGGACGGCAGCACCAGCTCGACACCGGTCGGCAGGACGGACGGGTCGTCGATGCCGTTGGCCTCGGCGATGGCCCGCCAGGCGGACGCGTTGCCGTACTCCCGCCAGGCCAGCGACTGCAGCGAGTCACCGGCCACGACCCGGTGCACGCGCTGCGCGGTGAGCGCGCCCGACGTCGGGTTCTGCCCCTTGGTCCGGCTCGGGATCTCGTGCAGCTGGAGCCGGCAGGTGGCGCGGATCGGCACACCGGTCGTCCCGAACAGCGTGTAACTCGCCTCCACCGAGCTGACGTACGCCGTGAAGCGGGCCGTCGAGAACGAACCCCACTGGAAGACGACCCACGGCGGCGAGGGCTGCTTGGCGGCGACGCTCTGCGCCGTCACCTCGCAGCACGAGAGCAGCGCCTCGACCTTCTTCAGCACGGTGTTGCTCGTCGGCTCGTCGGACGTGTCGAGGAAGATCTCGACACCCATCTCACGGGACTGCGTGCCCAGGAACTCCGGCAGCGGGCCCTTGCGTTCGATCTGGGAGGGGGTGACCTTCCAATTGGCACGGCGGGTCAGCGACAGCTGCGCCGGGTTGAAGTCGAAACCGAACGTCTTGATGATCCCGCCGGGCGTCCTGCTCTTGCCCTTCGGCGGCTGGTGGATCGCGAGCGTGGCCCGCACCAGGCTCTTGCCGGCGCCGCCCCTGCTGCCCTTCGCCATCTCTCCCGTTCCCCTCAGTCCGTGAACCCGTGGTGGGCGATCTCCAGCACCTCGGTCGCCACGGCGGGACTCGCCGGGTCGAGGGTGGGGCCGGTCCAGCTCACCGGGAGCACGTCGATCAGCCCCCAGCGGGCCACTTCGGACCCGTCCGCGCGCAGCGCGGCGATCTGTGCGGTGGGCCGCTTGATCCCCGTCTGCACGGACGAGATCCACTTGGCGACCTTGGTGGTGTCCGGGGTGAGCGGACGGGTCAGCCGGATCGTGGAGAACGTGACGCGGGTCGGCAACTGCCAGACGAAGCCGTTGTTGCCGCCCTCCTGGTGGTGCTCGACCTCCACCTGCGACGACAGCCCCTCGCAGCCGTTGAAGTAGCCGAGGCTCTCGCCGTCGATGCTGAGGGTGAACCAGATGGTGGAACCCGGGTCCTGGCGGGACATCGAGGGTGGGCCCTTCTTTCGTTTCCGTCGTCGTTCTGGTCAGTGTTTCCCGGTGGGCTCCGGCGGGCTCCCGTCGTCCGCGACCGGCTCCGGGGTGCGCCGGCGCTCAGTGGCGGGGGTCGCGGAGCTTGCCGATCCGCTCGCGGTCCAGGCGGAGTTCGGTACGGATCAGCCGGGTGATCCGGCCGATGATCCGGTGCACCAGCTCGTCGAGCTGGAAGTCGGTCAGCTCCCTCGGGTCGAACGCGCCCGGCGGGATCGCCTCGTACTCCGGCGGACCGGACGGGGGCGTCGGCGGGGCGCCTGCGGCGGCGGGCGGCGTGTACGGGGGCGGCGGACCGTCGGTGCGGTGGGCGGTCTGCGGTGCCGCGTGGGGTGCGGGAGGCGCGGCCGGCACGGGCCGCGAGGGCGGCGCCGCCGGTGCGGTGGGCGCGGGAGCGGGCGTCGTCCGCTTGGTGAGGGACGTTTTCGTGCCGGACTTCCGCCACCAGGAGCGCTGGACGACCGGCAGCTGCACGGCCGGCAGCGGCGCGGCCGGTTGCGTCGCGGAACCGGCCGGCGAGCCCGGCAGCGGAGCGGGCTGCTGGGTGAGGCGTGCCACGGGGAGGGGGCGCAGGGGTGCGTCGGGCTCGGGAGCGGAGAGGGAGGCGGACGTGGAGGTGGGGACCGAGGGGGCCGGTGCCGGCGGGGTGGCGGCGGACGGCATGGGCGGCAGGGCCGACATGGTGGGCGCGGATCGGTGGATGCTGCGCTGCACGGCGGGTGCCGCCGGGAGCGGTGCGGGAGGTGCTGACGGCAGGGGTGCCGGCAGCGGTGCGGGGAGGGGCGACTGTGCGGATGCCGGTGGCACGGGGGCGGTCGCCGGGGCCGGGGACGTCGCAGTGGTGGGCCGCGGGGGCGGGGCGGCGACCGGCGCGGCGTCGGTGGGGGGCGTGGTCAGGGGCGCCCCGAGGGGCGAGCGGCGCGCCGGGGTGACCGGGGCGGCCGGTGAGGCCGGACCCGTGGAGGCGCGGCGGAGCTGGACGGCGGGCGTCGCCGTGCCGCCGGGTGAGGGGAGCGGTGACTGAGCCGGTGCCGGTGCCGGTGCCGGTGCCTGTGCCGGGGCTGGGGCTGGGGCCTGGGCCGGTTCGGGCGTCGGTACGGGTGCTGCTGAGGAGGGCGCGGGAGAGGTCGCGGTGGCCGAGGGGCCGGGCGCGGGCGGGGCGGGGGCCTCGGTGGCTGCCGGGGGGTTGGTTCCGGACGTCGGGACCGCGGGTGCGGCGGGGCGTGAGGAGACCGGCGCGCCGAGACCCGGGCGGGGTGCGCTGCCGGCCGGCGCGGCTGCCGGGCGCGGAGAGGACGCGGCGCGCTGCACGGGCGGGGGCGTGGGCGTGGGCGTGGGCGTGGGCGTGGACGGTGGGGTGGCCGAGGGTGCCGGGGTGCCGGCGGCGGCCCGCTGCACGGGGGCGCCGAGGGCGGGGACAGAAGGCGCGGTGGACGAGCCCGTACGGCTGTCTACGGATGCCGACCGGCGTTGTACGACGCCGGGCGCCCCGCCGGACGTCGACCCGGGCCGCGGAGCCGGACTCGGGCGCGGGGCAGGAGCCGCGGCAGCCGGGGCGGACGAGGGAGCCGGGGACGCGGCCTGCGACGAGGAAGAGGACGGTGTGGATGGTGCAGACGGTGCGGCCGACGAGGAGGACGACGACGAAGAAGCCGAGGGAGACGGCGAAGGGGCAGCCGAGGGAGACGGCGAAGGGGCAGCCGAGGGCGCGGCGGGGGCGGAAGCCGGGCGGGACGCCTTGGCCGAACGCTGGACCGAAGCCGAAGCCGAAGCCGAAGCCGAAGTCGGAGCCGACGGCGTCGCCGAGCCCGAGTCCGGCCGCGGGGCCGCGGCCGGCGACGAGTCGGGAGCCGAACGCGGCGCCATGGGCGGGTTGTCGACGGAGGCCCGGGCTGGTGCCGTGGTCGGCCGGGGGGCCGGAGTCCGCGGCGGAACCGGGGCCGACGGCGAGGCAGGGCCCGCTGCCGGACCGGAAGCCGGACGCGCGGACGCACTCGTGGCCGGACCGGGGGCCGGCGCCTTGCCGGGGGCTGACGTCCTGCCCGAGACGGGCGCCTTGCCTGCGGCCGTGGTCGAGCGCTGGACCGGGAGCGACGGCGAGGCCGACTCGGGAGCCGTACCGGAGGCCGGGGCGGTTCCCGCGCTACGGCGCGAAGGAGCGGCCGGAGCCGGGGTCGCGGCCGGAGTCGTCGCCGCGGTCCGGCTCTGCGGAGGAGTGGTGGGTGCGCCCGGTGCGGTCGGCGCCGGTGAGTCGCCGGACGGTGCGTTCCCGCCGGGGTTCGGGGCCGTCGGGGCCGGGGCAGGGGCGGCCGAAGGCGAGTCGGTGCCGCCGGACGGCCGAGTACCGCCCTGGGTGACCGACCGCTGGACGGCGGGCGCCGTTTCGGCACCCGAGGCCGCGCGCTCGACCCGCGGGGCGGCGGGAGTTGCCGGTGCCGGGTGCACCGGGCCGGTAGCAGCCGCCTGCTCCGGTGCCACGGCCGGGGAGCCGGAGCCGCTGTTGTCCTGACCGCGCTCGGCGGCGGGCGCCGGCGCGGGCGGGGCCGCCGCACCCCTGGTGGTGCCGGACGCGTTCCCGGCGGGTGCCTTCTGCACCGCGGGTGCGTCACCGCGCGAGGCCGCCGCGACCGGCGGGGCCACGGGGAGCGACCTCCGCTGCACGGCCGGCGCCCGCCGCTGGGCGCGTGTGAGCGACCCCGGACGCGACGACGAGCCCGGCGCGACCGGAGTCAGCCGGGGGCCGGAAACGGGCAGCGGCGCAACCGCTGCCCCGACCGAAGGCGGTTCGGGCGACACCACGGGAGTGCCCGGCCCCGAGGACGCACCGGAGGACGCCGGTGCCGGTGTCGGTGCGGGCGCCGACGTCACGCCCGCCGTGGAGCGCTGCACCGCGGGCGTGCTCGCCTGCGTGGCGGACGTGGCGGACGACGTAGCGGAGCGAGCCGGTGCCGGACCCGCGACGGCGCCGGGCCCCGGCGGAGCGGTCGGGCCACTGGGCCCCTCGGCACCCCCGCTCGGCACCGCTCCCGTCCCCGCCGCCGCTGCTCCCGTTCCCGCGGGCCCGACGGTGCCCGCACGCTGCACCGCAGGAGCGGCGGCAGCCGGAGCACCCTGGGCGGACCCGCCCGGCGATGCCGCAGCCGGAGGGGCCGAAGGGGCCGAAGGGGATGAGGGGGCTGCGGGCGTCCGGGGCACGGGCGCAGGCATCGCGGGCGCGGACGGCGCCTGCCGTACCGCCCCGGACGCGGGGGAGCCGCCGGCGCGCGCGGCGGGCGCACCGCCGGGACGGGTGCCGGGCGTGC
>NZ_JBHJUW010000222.1:0-9768 GCF_042268205.1 Streptomyces sp. NPDC056160 | reverse complement strand
CTGTCGAAGGACTACGCCTACATGGGCGCCGTCAAAGACATCGACTTCAACGACGAGGAGTACATGTTCGAACGCTCCCAGGGCTTCATGGTCGGAGACCCCGACCACTGCGTCGAACACGTCCGGCGCTACGCCGACATGGGCGTCGACGCACTCGTCCTGCGAGTCGACAGCCTCCCCCACGACCAGCTCATGCGCTCCATCGAACTCTTCGGCAAGTACGTCATCCCCCGCTTCAAGAACCCCCGCAACATCGTCCGCTCAGCCGACGACGTCCTCGCCGACATCCGCGCCGCACGCCCCGCCCACGAAGAAGCACTCCGCCAATACCACGCCAACCACACCAAGGAGACCGCGCGATGAGTGACCTCTACAAGCACGGCACTGGCGACGTCCTCGTCGAACGCCGCGACGACGGTGTCCTCCTCATCACGATCAATCGGCCCGCGCGGTACAACTCGCTCACCATGCCGATGTTCGAGGAGATGAACCAGATCTGGGCCGACGTCGAGCGCGACGATCAGACCCGGGTCGTGGTTGTCACCGGAGCTGGCAAGGCCTTCTGTACCGGGATGGACGTGGCGCAGCCCGATCCCACGCCCGAGCAGACGCTCGCGATGCTGGAGACGGAGCGCAAGCGGGTTGCCACCGTCCTGCGGATCGAGAAGCCGATCATCTCCGCGATAAACGGTCCCGCAGTCGGCTACGGCCTGTCGACCGCGCTCCTTGCCGACATCAGCATCGCCGCGGACGACGCGGTGCTGATCGAGGGCCACACCAAGGTCGGCGTGACGGCCGGCGACCACGCTGCACTCATCTGGCCGCTGCTCGTCGGCATGGCCAAGACCAAGTACTACGTGCTCACCTCCGAGAAGCTGACCGGTGCCGAAGCCGAGCGGATCGGGCTTGTGAGTCTGTCCGTTCCCCGTGAGCAGGTACTGCCCCGTGCTCTCGAGGTCGCATCCCAGCTGGCGCGTGGTTCCCAGCAGGCTCTCCGTTTCACCAAGCGCGCACTCAACACCTGGCTCACCAACGCGGTGCCCCAGCACGAACTGTCCTCGGCGCTCGAGATCATCGACTTCGCCGGCGCCGACTACGCCGAAGCGCGCCAGGCCTTCCGGGAAAAGCGCCCTGTGGACTTCCCCTCCGCTCGCACCGCTGGCGCCCCGGCGAACTAACCGGAGACGAGCATGACCGCAGGTTCGCACAACACAGCGCTCAGCGCTCTCCACGCGTCCGACGAAGCGGACGGCGTGTTTGTCATCACTCTGAACCACCCGCCCGCAAACGCGCTCAGTGACTCGCTCGTCAGCGACCTGACGGCGAAGCTGGAGACCCTCGCCAAGGGTCCTGATGCCCCCGCACTCGTTCTGACGGGCGCCGGCGAGCGCTTCTTCTGCGCGGGGGGCGACATGAAGGAAGCCGTCGACTTCAACGCCGATGCGATGGCCGGGCGGATGAAGTCGTTCCACGCGCTGCTCTGCGCACTGGAAAACTATCCACGGCCGCTGGTGTGCGCGGTTAACGGCTGGTGCGTTGGTGGCGGTATCGAAATGGCGCTGTTCGCTGACGTGGTGTACTCGTCGACTACAGCGCGTTTCGTCTTCCCCGAGATCAAGCACGGAATGCTGCCAGCCGTAAAGGGAATCGCTCAAGTGCGTGAAATCCTTGGTGACCGCGCAGCCCGGCGAATCTTGCTGGCTGGAGAGCCCATCGATGCGTTCGATGCGAAGGCGATAGGCATCGTCGACCAGGTGGTCAACCAGGACGACCTGCTCTCGACTGCGCTGGCGGATGCGCGCAAGGCAGCAGCGAAGCCGCCGGCCGTGTTCGCAGCGCTCAAGCGGGCTCTTCAGTCAGGGACTGCCGGTTGGCCAAACGAAGAACAGCTCCGCGTCACGGTTGCCGACGCGCGCACGGTCTTTCTTGACCCTGCCGCCCGAGCTGCCCGCGAGGGGTACAATGGTTGATCAATTTCAAGGGCTGGCCCCGGCTGCCTTTCGTTCGGCATTGGCCCAGTTCCCTTCAGGCGTGACGATCGTAACGACGCGAAGCGATGAAGGAACACTGCACGGGTTCACCGCGAGTTCCTTCGCGTCCTTGTCTCTTGATCCGCCGCTCGTTTTGGTGTGCCTGGACCGGAGGGCGGACTGCTTTCCTGTTTTCATGGCGTCCAAGCACTTCATCGTGAACATCGTGACGGATGCACATGCGGAATTGGCGATAAAATTCGCGACAAAGGGTGAGAATAAGTTCGCTTACGGCAACTTCGAATTCGATGAGGCAGGTCATCCGCTGCTGTCCGATGCAGCGGCGGTCATCCGGTGCGAACTGGAGCAGGCCGTGCCCGGCGGCGATCACATGATCCTCATCGGTCGCGTGCACGCCACGCGGACAGGCACCAGCAAGCCGGTGACCTGGTACAGAGGCGGCTTCCTCCCTCTTGGGGAGAGTGCAGCATGAATGTCACCGGGCCCGGGCCTGTCAGCTCTGTAAGAGAGGCTGTCTCATGGATCTGACCAGTTTCCAACCGACCCGGACGCTACCGGGGCTGCTGCTCGATCGCGCGAGCCGAGAACCTGACACCGTTGCGCTGCGCTACTGGCGTGATGGTGCTGCACAGGCGGTCACGTGGCGGTCGTACGCAGACCAGGTGCGCGATCTGGCACTCGGTCTCTCCGTGCAAGGTGTGAAGCACGGTGATCGCGTCGCGGTGTTGAGCAGCGCCCGCCCAGAGTGGGTGTTCGCCGCTCTGGCCGTGCAGAGTGTGGGCGGCGTCGTGATCGGCGTGTATCCGACCAACTCGCCCACCGAGATCGAGCAACTCCTCGCGCACAGCGAGGCGGTCGCCTTCGTTGGCGAGACAAGGACAGATCTCACCAAAGTAGCGGGTATCGCCGCGCGCACACCGAAGCTGCGGCTCGTGGTCGGAATCGACGACGCTCCGCCGGCGCTGCCCCAGACGATCAAGGGAACACGGTGGGAGACGCTGCGGGAAGAAGGAGCACGGTACGCCGACGGCCCGGATCGCCTGTCCAAACTGGTTTCTGCGGGCTCTCTCGACGATGCCGCCGTGCTCTTCTATACGTCGGGGTCCACGGGAGCACCGAAAGGCGTCACACACTCGCACCGCACGATTCAGCACTCGATTCAGACCGTCATCGGCCTCTACCCACAGTTGATCAGCCACGATCACGATGTGGTGGGCTTCCTGCCACTGGCCCACGTGGCGCCGGCGGTGGTTTCGGTTTTCACGCCGCTGCTCTCACGGCTGGTGGTCACCTACTGCAGCATCCCTGAGTACGAGGATGTCCTGCGCGCGGTACGGCCGACAGTGGTGCTCTGGCCGCCGCGCTTCTACGAGAAGATTGCTGGCGAACTGATCGCACGGCCGGAAACCTGGCCGCGACTCCGCCGCTACGCCTATGACGCCGCGATGTGGGTGGGCCGCAGGGTGGCCGAGCTCCGTTGGTCTCGTCGCCGACCCTCGCTATTGCTGCGGATCGCGTACGCTGCCGCCCTTCGCGGAGTGTTCCTGCCGCTACGGGCAGCCGTCGGAATGGATCGCGTCCGGATCGCCTACACCGCATCTGCCGCGATGCCCGAGAGCGTCCTCGCGATTTGGCAGATCTGGGGGCTCGACCTCCGCGAGTGTTACGGCCTCACCGAGACCGGCGGCACTCCCATCGCGCACTTCAGTCAGCAGTTCCCTCGGCCAGGCTTCATCGGCAAGGAGTTTTCGGACCTGCGCTTCGAAGTGAAGGTCGCGGACGATGGTGAAATGCTGCTCCGCGCGCCGCTGCTCTTCGACGGATACTGGCGCAACCCTGCGGAGACCGAGGCTGTTTTCCAGGATGACTGGTTCTGCACTGGTGACCTGATGGAGCGCACACCGCAGGGCGACATCCGACTCATCGGCCGCAAGAAGGATGTGATCATCACTCGCGGCGGCAAGACGATCAATCCTCAGCCCATTGAAACGCGGCTGATGGAAAGCTCGCTGATCAACGAAGCCATCGTCGTCGGTGACGCCCGCAAGTACCTCACCGTTCTGCTCGAGCCGAGCCCAACTGTGGACGCCCAGTCGGCAGAAGCGCTGGCCGAACGCCTGCGAGCGGAGGTGGATCGGGTCAACGCAGACCTCGCCCGCGTAGAGCAGCTGAAGGACTTTCGCATCCTGCCGCGGCCCCTGCAGGTCGAGCACGGAGAGCGGACTGCGAACGGCAAGATGAAGCGCAATGCCGTCGTGCGCTCGTTCGCAACGCTGATCGACGAGATGTACGGCGCGAATGATGACACAGCGATCGCGAACCACGTGCGCTCTAACCTCGATCTTTCGTGACGGTCCGCCGACGGAGTCGGTGGACCGTTTTCGTGTCGTGGGCTGAGGCTGTGCAGGCCGAGGGCCCGAGTGTCGTCTCGGGGTGGCGCCGGATTCCACTGCTCCGGGTGTTGGGGTGCTGTCGAAGGGAGGGGAAGCCCGCTGGTCTGCCAGGGTCGGGCAGTGGGGTGAGCCGGTCGAGGGCTGCGGTGATGTGACCGGGCCAGGCGGAGGATCCGCCGGCGGCCGGTGGTCACGAGCTGTCCGGCCGCGGTGAACAGGCGGAGCCGCAGTCGGCGGGGTTCCCAGACACGGGCCTTGCCGGTCAGGGCGAGCATCGGCATCCAGGCCGGCAGGTCGAGAGCGATCTGCACGATCTCCAGCCAGATCCGATTCTGGGCCGTGCGGTGCAGGGGCAGGTTCCGCAGGCCGGTGGCCCGGGCGTTTCGGATGCGGTCCTCGGCCCAGGCCCGCAGCCGGTGACGGAGCTCGAGCTCGGCGATCGGCCGGCCCGAGGTGTTGGTCACGAAACAGGTCAGCCGCATGCCGTCCGCATCCGTGAGCCGCAACTGTGCCCCGGGGTGCGGTTGTTCCTTCCTGTCGCGGTCCAACGAGATCCATCCTCCAGAGTCACAAAGACATCGACGTTGCAGACTTCGTCCAAGTCCTCGCCGTCGCTGGGCAGGAACGACGCCTCGAAACCCTCCACACGGACCCGATACCAGGGCTCGTCCCACCCTCGCTCGATCGGTTCAGACGATGTGCTGCGACTCATCGCGCGAGTGTCCCTGGTCGGGGCATCGATCTCAACCGAGATCCCCGCCGCACAGCCGCCAGCCGCGGCCAGAGCTGGGGACGTTCGTCCGTACGCAACTGGGGAGAAAAGTCCGTACGCCGACAGTCGGTAAAGCCTGCAACCACCAGCGTCCGCACCAGGCCCTGGGCATGGCCACCCTGGTCAGCCTCTTCAGGCCCCACAGCCCCGTCCGCCGCAATGACGAACATCCTGAACAGATGCCCGCTGAACCGGAGTTGACCATCGAGGTCGTCGAACCACCGGTCCTGCCGCCGTAGGGCACCGTGATCGAGTTCGACGTGCGGGTGCCGCCCAGCGGCGAGATCCCCCTTGCGACAGGCAGGCAGCGAGTCGGCATTCACGAGGCACTGACCGGCCGGACGCTGACGGTCTGGGCGAACCGCCGCCGCGTCCACTTCCTCCTGGACGGGCATCTCGTCACCACGGTCCCGTCCCGGCTGCGGCCGGAGGACATCGCCTGCCTGACTATGCGCTACGGAGCCCGACCGGCCGGTCCCGAACCCCCACCCGCGGCCCTGTCCAGGGCCCGCAGCGGCACGGCCATCCTCACCGCCGGCGAACCCGTCGAGGTCGACCGCAAGGTCCATCGCAACGGGATCGTCTGTCTGGCCGGCGGCCGCTACCAGGTCGGATTCGGTCTCACCGGCCGCACGATCACCCTCCGCTTCGACGGACACCGCATGCACGCCATCGCCGACGACGCCCTGATGAAAACGTGGCCCTGCCCCGTCCCGGCCGACCGTCTGGGGCGTTCCACGGGGCACGGACGGCGACGTCCCCCCCTGCCGCCTCCGCCCCTGCCGCCTCCGCCCCTGCCGGCCGGTGCCATCCGGGCCCAGCGCAAGGTGCATGCGAGCGGCCGCTTCACGATCAACGGCCAGTTCATCAAGCTCGGCCCGCGGCATGCCGGAAAGATCGTCACCGTCGTCATCGAGGACACCCACTACCCGGTCCTGCACGGAGAGGACGAACTCGCTGTCAGGCCCCGCAAGAGCCGCGGGCCGATCATCAGACTCGTCAAAGGCATGGGTACCTAGAAGGACCGTCAAGGATCTCCGGACGACAAACCGTCAAGGAAGTGCTGAGACCTCACACCGACAGGAGGGAAGACGGATCCTTGCAGGTTTTGAGGGTGGGTGGCCCGGGCAGCGAGTGTGGGTGCCTGGGCCTCGCACGTCGTTTCGGCGCAAAGAAGTCGAGGATCTGGTCGACGGCAGGAGAGGGGGACGAACAGGAATGTCATCGGGTATGAGGGCCTCGGCCGGAGATGCGCCCTGATGTCTCAGTCTGGGGATATTCCGAAGGCCAGAGAGCCGCTACCGGACTCACCTACTGCGGTCCGTAGATCACCACGGTGTTGCCCCATGGGTCCCGGGCTACGGCCCGAATCTCATGCGGACCGCGCTCGAGCTCCCGGACAATGGACCCGCCACCCTGCACGAGGACTGCGAGCACCAAGGCCACGTCGGGGACCTTGAACGACGCCGCGGGCGCACCATCGGTGACGTCCTCGGTCGGGCCGGCCAGGGCCAACGTGGTGCTGCCGGCGTCGAGGGCGGCGTAGCGGTCACCGTCGACGAACATCGTGGCCAGGCCGAAGATGTCGGCGTAGAAGCGCACGGCGGCGTCGACGTCTGCCACCGGGTGTAGCACGTTCCCGATCTTCACGCGGTCGGATTTCACGGGATCACTCACCCTACGGTCGCAGCACGGCTCGAGCGGAGGGTCGCACCACAGCGCTGCGGTCCACCACGACTGTCGATCTGGGCCCGATGTGGTTCATGCAACGCTCTCCCCGAGGTGGAGGAAGTCGCCTCGATACCACGTCACCGGCTTGCCGCCGCCTATCCGGGCGTCGTGCACTCGGCCGATGAGGATCACGTGGTCTCCTCCGGGTACTGCTTCCTCCAGCGCGCAGCGGATGACCGCTGCGGCGTCGGGCAGTATCGGATGACCATTTTCGTCGGATTCGAAGCTCCCGTGTGCGAACTTGTTCTCGCCCTTCGTGGCGAACTTCATCGCCAACTTCGCATGTCCGGGCGTCACGATGTTCACCACGAACTGCTCAGCCGCGACGAAGGCCGGGAAGCAGTCCGCCCCTTGGTCCAGACAAACGAGAATGAGTGGCGGGTCGAGTGACAAGGCCGCGAAGGAGCTCGCGGTGAATCCGTACGGCGTGCCGCCAGCGCCTCGGGTCGTCACGATCGTCACGCCTGAAGGGAACTGAGCCAGCGCCGAGCGGAAGGCGGCCGCATCCAGTCCCTGGACTTGATCAGCCATTCCACACCTCGCGGGCAGTGTGTGCGGCGACCGAAGTCGCACCCAGGGCGACGTGCTGCTCGGAACTGCCGAAGCCATCGAAGCCCACCCGATCCGCCAGCAGCACCTCCTCGATCAGCTCCCGGTGGCGGTGCTCATGCGGGAGCCCGACCGGGGCGTCCCCCTCAGCCATGAGGATGAAGTTCATGACGATCCTTCCGCCGAATGTTAATGACCGATAACATAGAAGGTAACTCGCTCCAGGTCAAATGGCTACCAAGAGCCAATCATGTTAGGGCATGGTAACAACGAGGCGGTCGGCCGGGAAGGAGTAGCCACACGTGAGCGAGTCGCGGGCGCCCGGGCTCGTCGAGATCGCGGACTCCTCGGAAGCGGCATGCGTATGCAGTCCTGCCGCTGTGCGACACGGAGCAGCACGGTGCCGCCAAGCTGCGGTGACTGGAGCCCCTAGCCGATCGGGATGACTCGCCGTCGCCCTGCATCAGAAAGCGCGCACTCGACCGCCGGTGCGGACCGGTTGCGCCGGACGGTTTCGCTGCAGGCCGAGACTTTGGCCACCTATGCCGCCTGCTGATTTCGGCGCACCGACTTCTGACGCGGCTATTTACCGACGGCGTCAAGGCTCGCGTCCAACGGAGTACTCGGCAACTCGCACGGCATGTCCTCTGAGCTGGGCTTTGCCTGCCCGAACGCCGTCGCCGACCTGCTCACGACGCACGCAACGATCCGTTATCGACGATTCACGTAAGCTTCGTACATGACTAGCTCACCTTCTCCTCGTACTGCATCTCCGCGCGCGACACGTCGGCAGGTGCTGATCAAGGTCGCCGGCGAGCTGTTCAACGAGCGGGCCTTCGATGCGGTCACCACCGAGATGATCGGCTCCCGCGCCGGCGTGACCGGCCCCGCCCTCTACCGGCACTTCCCCAGCAAGCAGGCGTTGCTCATCGCCGTGCTCGAGGATCCGTTGAACGAGCTGCTGGTGAACGCGCGCAAGACGGCCGCCGAGATCTCGGATCCACGCCAGGCACTCGAAGCGATGATCGACTACCACGTCAGACGCACCCTCGACAACGTGCCGTCCACGCTGGTGTTCCTGAAGAACGAACACAACATCCCCGACGATGAACGCCACCGTATGCGACGCATGATGCGCCTCTACGCCGAGGAGTGGAGCGGCCTGGTCACCCGGCTGCGGCCCGACCTGTCAGACGCCCAGACCCGCGTCCTGACCCACGCCGTCTTCTCGATGATCAACGCCGTCCCGCAGTTCAACAGCGGACTCGACCCCGAGACCATAGCAACCACCATCCGCACCGCCGCCATCAACGCACTCCTCATCCCAGCAGACACCATCTGAGGCGGAGAATGCGCAGTACACCCACCTGTGCGCGCTGACCCAGAGGCCACGCACTTCTTGCCGGTCTGCTGCTTGGCGGCAGGGGGAGCGGGCGCGGGCACACCTTCGCTGAACGGACCGTGCCGCGAAGGTTTGCCCGCGCCCGTGTGTAGTCGCCTCGACGGGTGCCGTGCTTGGTATCGGCGCCGCCATGGCGACCGCATCACAGGTGTGGTCGCCATGGCGCGCGGGCTTGTGACGACAGGGCCCCTGGGGTGAGGCCGAGGCGCTAAGTCATTGCGCTTGCCCTCCGTGGCGGCAGGGCAGGGCATGATCACCGGCCGCGGTCGCTTGAAGCGGCAGGTCCGAATCCTTCAAAAACCCGGTGTCGTCGATGATCAACGCCTCCGGGCCGATCACCTCGTGCATCCTCCAGGCCAGCCGGGCCCGCACATGCGCCGCATCCCACGGACTGGAGGTGATGAAGTGCGCCAGCGCCTGCCGGTTGCCGTCCCCGCCGAGGCGGGCCGCCATCGGCTCCACCGACTTGCGCCGCCCGTCCAGCAGCAGCCCGCGCACATACGCCTGCCCCCACCGCCGCTGATCCGCACGGAAGAACCCGTCGAACAACTCCGCCGCGAACGCCTCCAGGTCCTCCCGGACCCCGGCCAACTCCTCAGGTGTCACACCACCCCCAACGAGTGCCACACCCCAACAGACACACCACTCACGAATGAAGATGACCAAGCCCTACTGCAAGATCGCACCCTCGTCGACGTCGGTACGACCCCCGGCGTGGTCGGCGCTGCGGGCTCAGCCCGGCCTTCATTGTTATCGGAGTCTAACGCTGCTTGGCCTCTAGTGGGACCTTGACCAGGGCTGAACTACGTCTTACGTTATCGACGAATAACATTCAACGGAAGGGCTGTCATGGACTTCATCCTCATGACTGAGGGGGACACCCCAGTCGGGCTCACGCATGAGCACCGCTATCGGGAGCTGATCGAGGAG
>NZ_JBHJUW010000221.1:0-9799 GCF_042268205.1 Streptomyces sp. NPDC056160 | reverse complement strand
CCACCCCCCAGATCATGGTCAACAGGGGGGACCAGTCATGCCGGACCCGGAGGCCGGGAACCCCATTGCGGGGCCGATCAAGAAGGTAATGGGGGAAGGTTTCTTCCCAGGCAAGACCTGGCTCTTTTCCCCCGGCAGCCGGGGTGTGATCGTAGAAACGTCCCTCCCCGGCACGGCGGAGGCCGGGCTCCTTCCGAGGCGTCCGACGAGTGGACCGCACCGTCATGTGACTGATGCGCGGCCCGTGTCCGCCGTGAACAGTGGACGCAAGGAACGGACCCGTCGTCCGGGGACCGTTCCGGCAAGCACGCCACAGGCAGTTGACAAGGAGATTTCCATGGCCAGGACCAGCGTCACCTTCGACAGCGCCGGCATCACGATCGCCGCCCACCTCTACACCCCCGACTCCTCGGTACCGGGCCCGCGTCCGGCACTCGTGGTCGGCCACCCCGGTACCGGCGTGAAGGAGCAGACCTCCGGCACATACGCGCAGCTGATGGCCGAGCGCGGGTTCGTCACCCTCGCCTTCGACGCCGCCCACCAGGGCGAGTCCGGCGGTCTGCCGCGCGGACTGGAGGACCCCGCCCAGCGGGTGGAGGACTTCAAGGCCGCCGTCTCCTTCCTCACCGCCCGCGAGGAGGTCGACGCCGACCGGATCGGCCTGCTCGGCATCTGCGCCTCCGGCGGCTACTCGCTGGCCGCCGGAGGCGGCGACCACCGGGTGAAGGCGGTGGCCACCGTCTCCACCGCCGAGCCCGCCCGCCAGTTCCGCTACGGCGCGGACGGCTCCCAGGACCCGGCAGTCTTCCAGTCGCTCCTCGACGCCGCCGCCCAGGCCCGTACCCGGGCCGCCCGCGGCGAGGACCCGGGTGTGATGACCATGTTCCCGGAGACCGCCGAACAGGCCGCCGCCCTCGGCGGCGAGCACGGCGTGGAGGGATTCGAGTACTACTGCACCTCCCGGGGCGAGCACGAGCGGTCCGCGAAGTTCCTCGCCTGGGAGAGCATCGACAAGATGGCCTCCAGCGAGGCCTTCCACGCCGTCCCCCTGATCGGCCCCCGCCCGATCCTCCAGATCATCGGCGAACGCGCCGTCACCGCGTGGATGGCTGTCGAGGCCCACCGCCGCGCCACCGGCCCCGCGGAACTCCACCGCGTCGAAGGAGCCAGTCACGTCGACCTCTACGACAAGAAGGAGTACATCGACCCGGCCGTTGACAAGCTCGCCGTCTTCTTCACCGGCCACCTCGCCGCCACCGTCTGAGGTTCGCGCCACCTGTAAGGAGGCGTTGGCTCCGTCCTGTGGCCGGGCCGTTGGATGGCGCACGCGACCTCACGGGGCCGCGGGCGGGATGTTCTGGTTGGCGTGGAAGAAGTTACCGGGATCGTGGGTGCGCTTGACCTCGGCCAACCGGTCGTAGTGGCCGCGGTAGGTCCCTCGGACCCGGTCGGTGCTCTCCTGTTCCCCCAGGAAGTTGATGTAGGCGCCGCCCATGGAGTGGGGGTGCAGGGCGGTCCAGTAGTCCACGCACCACTGGCGGATCAGCTCGGCGTCCGCCGGCTCGGGGTCGATGCCGGCGATTACACCCGACCACATGGCGTCCCGGTAGGCCCAGGCGGTGTCGTCGGCACCGGGGCGGCGGGCCGCACCGTCGACCGGGTACAGGTGCATCGTGGACAGGCCGGTGGGCAGCTCCCGGCCGTACTTCTCGTGGACGGCGACGGCGACGGCGGCGTCGGAGATGGCGTCGAAGAAGTCACCGCGCCAGTACCACTGCAACCCCTTGGGGAGCAGCCCGTCGAACATGGTCTGCAGGGCGGGGTAGGGCATCGGGGTGGTGAAGTGGAAGGCGGGCGGCCCGGGCGTGTTCACCTCCTTCAGCGTGTCCTCCAGCCGGTCCGGTGCCGGGTCGCCGGTGTGGCACCACACCACGCCGCACATCTTCCGGCCGTGCAGGGGCTCGGGGAAGGGCGGAGCGGGCGGCACGGTCAGCAGGACGAAGAAGCCGTTGAGGCGCGGCGGGCAGGAACTGCCGGTACCAGCGCAGCACTCCCCCCACGCGGTCGACGGGCCAGAAGGTCACCGCGACACCGACGGTGTCCACCGGGTGCAGCCGGAAGGTGAACGAGGTGACCACACCGAAATTGCCGCCGCCGCCCCGCAGGGCCCAGAACAGGTCCGGGTGGTCGTCCGCGGAGGCGGTGAGGAAGGTGCCGGCCGCGCGGACGACGTCGGCGGACAGCAGGTTGTCGATCGTCAGGCGGTACCTGCGGGTCAGATGGCCGTGCCCGCCGCCCAGCGTGAGTCCGCCCACCCCGGTGGTCGACATGATCCCGGTCGGTGTGGCCAGACCGAAGGTGTGCGCCGCGTGGTCGAGATCGCCCAGCCGGCTCCCGCCGCCCACTCGCGCGGTCCTGGCCCCGGGATCGACGTGCACCCAGCGCATCGGCGTCAGGTCGAGCGTCAGCGCGCCGTCCACCAGGCACAGTCCCGGCCCGCTGTGTCCGGCCCCCCGCACCGCCAGCTCCACCCCGGTGTCCCGGGCGCAGGACAGCACGGTCCGGACGTCCGCCACGTCAACGCACCCGGCGATCGCGGCCGGCCGCCGGTCGATCATGGCGTTGTAGATGCCACGGGCCTCGTCGTACCCCGGGTCTTCCGGAGCGAGGACGGGTCCTCGCAGTGCCGCACGCAGACTCTCCAGAGCCTGCCCGTCGAAGCCGTCCATGGCCGCACACTCCTGCCTGCGGGCGTGAGGCGCGGACGGACGTGAGCGCGACGTCCAGGCAGGCCGCGGGGGCGTGAGACGCGGATCCGTACGCGCCTGAGCTGACGGTCGGTGGGGTGCGCGAAACCACCCCACCAGCAGAATTGTCCGCCCGTCGGCCGCGCCCCGCACGCCGGCCGCGGAGCGCTGCCCGCCGGACGGAGGTGCCGGACGGACTCGCCGGATGTTCTGGACCACTGGACGTTCTGGACCACTGGACGTTCTGGACCACTGGACGTTCCGGACCCCCGCCCGCGCGCCGGCATGTCACCGGCAGGTCACTGTACCGGCAGGTCACCGCTCCGGCATGTCACTGCATTGGCAGGTCAACGCGTCGGCACGTCACCGCGGTCCGCCGCCGATGTCCGCGTCTTGGCGCGCATCTCGTCGGCCTGCGGGCTGCCGGTCGCGTCCAGCAGGTCGGCGGCCCGGTTCCAGTGCACGCGGGCCTGGTCGGCGTCGCCCCTCTCCAGGTGGGCGGAGGCGAGCCGGTCCAGCACCTCCACCTGACCGTAGGTGTCCAGCACTTCCTCGTAGAGCGCGAGGGCCCTCCCGTAGTCCGCGACAGCGGTGTCGAGGTCGCCCAGGTGCTGCCGGGCGTAGGCGATGCTGTCCCAGGTAGCCGCCTCGTTGCGGCGGTTGCCGTTCTTGCGGAGGATGGGGAGCGCCTCCTCGCACATGGCGATGGCCTCCCGGTACTCGCCGAGCAGGGCGAGGTACCAGCCGACCGCGTTCAGCTCGCGCGCCACATGGCTGGGCTGGTCGAGCGTGCGGTACAGGTCCAGCGCGCTGCGCGCGTGGTCCACGGCCTCGGAGAGACGGCCCTGGCTGCCGCGCACCCAGGCGACGCACCGCTGCGTGCTGGCCCGCTCGGCCGGGGCCAGCCGGGGCAGCTGTGCGAGCATCAGCTCGACCGTCTCGTCGGCCGCCCGGACCTGTCCCGTCTCGGTCAGCGCACGCGCCAGCATCCCGCAGTTGCGTGCGATGGCGACCGGATCCCGCAGCACCAGGGCCGCGTCGAGACTGATGCGCTGGACCGAGATCTCCTCGTCCCAACGCCCCATGATCGCGAAATAGCCCTCCCAGTCCGCGGTGAGACGGGTGCGGGAGGCCAGCAGCCTCGGGTCGTCCAGGGCGGACACCGAGGCCATGACGGCCGACTCCTCCTGGCGGAACCAGTCCAGCGCCTCCGCGTGGGTGCCGATCGCGACCCGGACCACACCTTCGGCCGGCACCTCCGCGAGCGCGGTCCCCAGCCGCGTGGAGAGGGCGCCGCTGGCCGCGTGCGCGTTGTGGCGCAGGTAGTCCAGCAGCCGTGTCAGGGCGGCGAGGCGGTCGTCCCCCGCCTGGTCGACGAGTTCGGCGCCGTAGGCGCGGACCAGGTCATGCAGGACGTAGCGGCCCGACGCGTCCCGCGACAGCAGGCTGGCCGCGGTCAGTTCCCTCAGGTGGCGGCGGGCCTGGAGCATCTCCACGCCCGCGAGGGAGGCGGCCGCCTCGGCCGACACGGCCGGACCCGGGTGCAGCGCCAGATGCCGGAAGAACCGCGCGGTGGGCGCCCCGAGCGCCCGGTACGACCACGAGAAGACGGCGCGCACGTCCGTCCGCCGTTCGTCGGCCTCCAGGGCGTCCAGGCGGGTCTCCGCCAGTTCACCGGCGGCCCGGCGCAGGAGCATCCGCGGTGCCGCACTCAGCTGCGCGCCGACGACGGCCACCGCCAGCGGCAGACACCCGCACAGCCGGACCAGCTCGGCGGTGGCCTCCGGCTCCGCCCGGCACCGCTCCTCGCCGATCCTGGCGGCCAGCGCTGTGACGGCCTCCGCCTCGGTCCACACGTCGAGGCCGATGAGGGAGGCCGCATCGGTAGCGGCGAGGCCGGAGAGCCGGTTGCGCGAGGTGATCACGGTCAGGCATCCCGCCGAGGCGGGCAGCAACGGCCTGACCTGCTCGGCGTCGCGTGCGTTGTCCAGCAGCACGATCAACCGCAGGGCAGCGACCCGCTCCCGGAACAGCGCGGAACGCTGCTCGGTGCCCGTCGGCAGCTCGTCGCGGGCCACGCTGAGCGCGCTCAGGAAGCCGCCGAGGGCCTCGCCCGCGTCCAGGGGCTCGCCCGCGTCCTCGAAGCCGCGCAGGTTCACATAGAGCTGGCCGTCCGGGAAGCGGTCCGCCACCTGGTGCGCCCAGTGCACGGCCAGCGTGGTCTTGCCCACGCCGGCCAGGCCTCCGACCGCGGCGATGACGACGCACCCTCCCCGCTCGGCGACCTGCGCCGTGAGGGCACGGGCGGTCGTCAGTGCCTCGTCGCGGCCCCGGAACACGGCGAGGTCGGGCGGCAGTTGCCGGGGCACATCACGGGTGTGCCGCGCGGACGCCCGGACCAGACGCCGCCGCGTCTCCTCGTCCGGTTCCAGGGCGTCCATCAGCTCGACGAGGGTGCCCTGCCGCGGGAGGCTGCGGCCCCGCTCCATGTCGCTGATGGCGCGCACGCTCACCCCCGAGGCCGCGGCCAGCCCCTCCAGCGTCAGCAGCGACCGCTGCCGCGCCGCACGCAGCAGCCCACCGAACGTGTTCTCGTCCATCCCACCCCGCCCGGTACCCACAGGTGTGTGCAGTGAAAACCGGTACCGCCGCCTCGGACACGGCCGGCCCGGCCGGTTGTGGATCGAACACTAAAGCACGAGGCCGTTCCGTGGGACACCGGGCGGGGATGCCGCACGGCTCGTTTGCGGAGAGCCGGGACGGAGGGGCGGGGCGTGAACGGACCGGGAGGCGCCGGGGGCGTGCCTTCAAGGACGTCGGCGCAGGGTCACGAGGAGGGCATGGTGTTCGTGCAGGCGGGGGAGTGCATGCGTCGCCTCGCTGAGCATGGCGCCTGCCTGAGCGTCCCCGAGCGCGCGGCGCAGCTCTGTCTCACGGGTGAGCCACAGCCGGTAGAGACTGCGCCACACCTGTGGTTCGTCGGGGCGCTCGTCCACGTGCGCGACCTCGAACCCCGCTTCCTCGGCCTGCCGCCGCCAGGCGGTGCCGGAGCCCCTGCGTACGGTGCGGGTCAGGACCGCGTGGCCGCCGGGGGTCAGAATCCGGTGCATCTCCTCCAGCGCGGCCGTCCAACCGGCCCAGCCGCTCACCACGTCGACACAGACGAGCCCGTGTGCGGACCGGTCGGGCAGACCGGTCGCTCGCACAGTGCCCACCTGGAACCGGGCTCGGTGCGACGGGACGAACCGGGCCCGGCGGTCTCGGGCGAGTTCGACGGCGGTGGCCGAGAGATCGACACCCACAAGGTCGGCGGCGAGCGCGCGTGCCAGCCACAGTCCCACGCCACCGGTGCCGCAGCCGATGTCGGCGAGGAGCTGGCCGGGGCGCAGCCGCAACCGGCGGACCATCGTGCCCAGTACGGTCCAGTCGCAGGAACTGGAGGCCTCCACTTCGGCGGGGTAGGCGTCACCCAGCGCTTCGGCGGTCAGCTGGTGCACAAGGTCCGAAGAGGCCCTCGCGGCGTAGAAGGCGTCGAATTCGGCTTGCAGCGCCAGCTCATGGGTAGACAGCGTACTCATCTGACCGTGTACCCCCTCGAAAACGTCTCGTACAGGTCGGCGTGCCCGGACGTGGCGGTGCCCTCGCGCCGACGTCTGGAGCCGCTGACGCATGCTTGCAGATGCTCTCCTGGTTGTCTCCCCCGAGGCGGGCGCGCAGCAGGGACTTGCGGCCGACGCGCGGCCCTGCGGTGAGCCGGCGGTCGGCTCACTCGGGACACATGTCTCGATGGGTTTCGCCACGCAGGTGTTTATCCGGTGTTCCTCAGGGACAATAACCCCTTGGCGGGCACACGTGTGAGCGTGATGAGGGCCCGCCGTCCATGTGTGAGACAGGAAGGAAAAAAGGTGAGCGACACCTTGACCCTGCCCACGGACGCGGAGCTGGACGCGGTCTTCCAGAGCGCGGGGGACCGTGAGGTCCGCGCCTACCTCTTTGTCAGCGTGACCGACGACGACAGCGAACCGGTGGAAGAGCCCAGCGAAGTCTGATCGCTTCCCGCCGTTCCTGTCCGGGCGAGTGCCCGGACAGGAACGGCTCCTGGTCCTGCGGTTCGTCCCGCTCCGCGATGTGAGGGAGTGCTCAGATGCGGGGACAGTCTCTGCCTCGGACCGGACCTCCGGTTCCGCCCGCCCGCGACAAGGTCGTTCTGGACGGCACCCACCGGGTACGCCCGGCGGAGGAGACCTGGCAGTGGATCCGGCCCGTGCTGCCGCTATGCGGCATCACCAGGGTCGCGGACGTCACGTGGCTCGACGAGATCGGCATACCGGTGTTCCAGGCGGTGCGCCCCGATGCGCACACCCTCGCGGTGTCCCAGGGTAAGGGCGTCACCGCGAGCCTGGCGCGGGTCTCCGCCGCCATGGAGGCCATCGAGCTGTGGCACGCGGAGCATCCCCGGGTGCCGACGATGACCTCGCCGGTCCAGGACGTGGAACACCTGCTGGGGTATCGCCTCGACGACCTGCCCCTCGCCCCGCGCCACTTCCTCGGGCCGGACTGCCGCTTCGACTGGTATCCGGCCGCCCGCGTCGACGGGCAGGGCGACTCGTACGTCCCTGTTCCTCTGCTGCGGCTGGACGCCTGCGTCACGGGCCGGTGGGCACCCACCGCGTTCCGGGCCACCAGTAATGGCCTGGCCAGCGGAAACGTACAGGATGAAGCTCTGCTGCACGGCATGTACGAGGTGATCGAGCGGGACGCCTCCGCCCGCGCCCGACGGTACGGCACCGCCCGGCCGGTCGATCTCACCTCAGTGGACCACACGTCCTGCCGCCGCCTCCTGGAACGCTTCGAGTCGGCGGGCGTGCACGTGAGCGTGCGGGCGCTGGACGGCCCCTTCGACGTCCCCACCTTCGATGCCACCATCACGAGTGCCGCCTTTCCGGTGCCCTTCGGAGGATCCGGAACACATCTGGACGCGGGTGTTGCGCTGAGCCGGGCGCTGACGGAGGCGGCACAGTCACGCGCGACGGCGATCGCGGGAGCACGTGACGACATCGGGCAGGCACCGTACCGGGAAGCACATGTCTACTCGGTGGACCGCGCCCCTGCCGCGCAGCGACAGGCCGAGGACGCGATCGCCTTCCCGTCCGTGAAGTCGGCTCCGCTCCGAGACCTGGATGACGAGCGGATGCTTCTGGCCCGGCGGATCGAGTCCGTGACCGGCCGCCCGCCCCTGTTCGTCGATCTGACACGGCTGGAACTGGGCATTCCCGTCGTCCACGTGGTCTGCCCGGGAACGCTCAGCGACACCACTCACTGATCCGGCCCGCCACCGGCTTGCGCCGGACACCGCATAGTGACGCCCCGCACCAGGAAACCAGGAAAGGGATACTCGTCCATGACGAGGACATACTGCTTCGTGGGACCGAGCGTGCCGGACGCCCCGGACCTGACCGCCGGGACGGGCATCGAGCTGCTGCCACCGGTCGCCGCAGGTGATCTCGGTCGCCTGGAGGTGCGGGCGGGCGACGTGGTCGCCATCATCGACGGCTACTTCCACCAGCGCGGATCCGTGCGGCACAAGGAGATCCTTGATCTCCTCGGCCGCGGGGTGCGCGTGCTGGGCGCGTCGAGCATGGGCGCGCTCAGGGCAGCCGAGCTGGACCGTTTCGGAATGCTGGGCATCGGCCGGATCTACGCGGACTTTCGCGACGGGCGACTCGAAGCCGATGACGAGGTGACGCTCTTGCACAGCACCTCGGAGGAGGGCTACAGACCGCACTCCGAGCCGCTCGTGTGCATGCGGGCCACTTTCGCCGCGGCCGTCCGCGACGGTGTGTGCGATGCCCACGTGGCCGACCGGCTCATCGATGCCTTTTCCCGCCGCCCGTTCGGGTCGCGCTCCTACAACGCGCTCACGCAAGCCGGCGCGGAAGCCGGACTGGAGGCGACAGCGGTCCGGGCCCTGCGACGGTACTGTCTCGCCCACCGCCAGGACCCCAAACGCGACGACGCACTCGACCTGCTCGACCACCTGCGCACCGACGCTTCCAGCGGGCCGGACGGACCTCCGGCGCGTCCCGCACCGCACCGCACGGCCTTTCTCTACGCCTGGCAGCTCGCCGCTCGTACCGTTCCCGCGGCCCCCGGCTCCCCACGGGCCGGTGCCCTGGGCCTGCTGCGCGCCCAACAGCTCTTCGCCCGCGACTACCCGGTGTTCTACCGGGGCATGACGCTGCGCGCACTGGCGTCCTTGTGCGCGACGGAGTGCGGGGACCAGGCAGGAGGCGACACGGATGCGGAGCGGGCCCTGCGGCACGGGGAGCACGGTGGTCTCTACCGACTGCCCGCGGACCGCGCCCGGCTCGGATTCCTGAGCCAGTGGCTCACTGCCGGCGAGACCGCTCTGCCGCTCACCGAACAGCTCACCGTAGCCCTGGTCCGGTCCTGTCGCACCACACTGAGACATCCGTGGGACGAGAAGGCCATGTCGCTTCTGGAGGAAGACCCCGTCCGCGAGGCGGCCCGGCAGCTCTTGGACAACGCACGCGAGGTCAACGACCGGACCAAGGAGCGGCGTCCCGGTCTTCGCCTCGACGCGATCCCTGACCACCTGGTCACCGAGCTTCTCGCCGAGTACTGGGACACGCCGGTGGAAGAGTTGGAACTTGCCGCCCTCGACCGGGGCTTCGCCTCGGTCGCCGGTGCGGTGGCAGCCGCGCGCCCCTTCTACCTCTTCGTCCGCTACAACGAAGCAGCCGCCAGGTCGTTGGCGGACTCCCTGTCGACGAACTGACCCGGGCCCGGCTCGGGCGGCTTCCGGGACCGGGCCGCGTGTGTGTCCGCGTGCCCGGAGATCCGGGGATACGGGCTTTCCGCCGTGCGAGGCTGAGTACGCCGTTCCGCGGTCGGCCGCCGGGTCGCACGGGCCCCGGCGCGCCGTTGCTTTCGCGTTACCGGTAGTTCGTTAAATTCGGAGGTAGAGGTCAATGCCGTGTCCGTTGGTGACCGCGTCGATCAGGGCCTGGAGCTCGGCGGGTGGGTCGGTG
>NZ_JBHJUW010000220.1:0-9846 GCF_042268205.1 Streptomyces sp. NPDC056160 | reverse complement strand
CCGACGAGATCCTCGAACGCCTCGCCGGCTACCTGAACCGCCTACCGAACCCCAAATCCTAGATATGCAGTCCTCCCAAGACTCGGGACACTAGATCCATTGTCAGAATGTCCACACCACCGGGGTCACCTCAGCCTCAGGTCGGCGTGAACCCCGTACCGCTATCACCTCGTTCTAAGGAGAGATCACCGACGCGGCCTCGGACGAGCGCCGCATCTCCTCCCGGGCACCGGGCGGGCGGGGAAGCGCAACAGCCGGGACGACCAGGAAGTGGGCAGCATGGTGGAGAAGGCCGGTACGGGCGGTTCGCGACGCGGGTCCGTGGCGCCAAGGGTGGACGGCTCGCGCGAGGACATCGCGATCATCGGCATGGGTTGCCGTCTGCCCGGCGGCGTCTCGAGCCCCGGCGAGCTGTGGCGTCTGCTGATGGACGAGCGGGACGCCGTCGGCCCCTTCCCCGACGACCGCGGCTGGGACGTGGCGCGTTCGTACACCGCGCGCCTGGACGAGCCCGGACACCATGTGCAGCGCGAGGGCGGCTTCGTCGAGGCCGACAGGTTCGACGCCCGGTTCTTCGGCATCTCGGCGCGCGAGGCGCTGGCCATGGACCCGCAGCAGCGGCTGCTGCTGGAGACGGCGTGGGAGACACTGGAACGCGCCGGCATCGATCCGAGCGGCCTGAAGGGTAGCGCCACCGGGGTGTACGTCGGCGTCATGGAGTCCGAGTACGGGCCCGGCCTGGCCGAGGGTTCCGCGGTCGAGGGCCACGTGATGACGGGCACCACCGCGAGCGTGCACTCGGGCCGTATCTCCTACGCACTGGGGCTGGAGGGACCGGCCGTCTCCGTGGACACCGCCTGCTCGTCCTCGCTCGTCGCGCTGCATCTGGCGGTGCGCGCTCTGCGCGACGGGGAGTGCGACCTCGCTCTGGCCGGCGGTGCCACCACGGCACCCACCCTCGGCATGTACGTGGAGTACAGCCGGCTGGGCGCCCTCTCCGGAGACGGGCGTTGCAAGGCGTTCTCCGCGGACGCGGACGGCTTCGGCATGTCGGAGGGCGTGTCCATGCTGGCCTTGGAGCGGCTGTCGGACGCCCGGCGGGCCGGGCACCGGGTGCTGGCCGTCGTACGGGGCAGCGCGATCAATCAGGACGGGGTGTCCGACAGCCTGTCCGCGCCCAGCAGCCGGGCCCAGGAGAAGGCCATCCGGCTCGCCCTCGCGGACGCCGGTCTGAGCGGCGACGACATCGACGCGGTGGAGGCGCACGGCACCGGTACGAGGCTGGGAGACCCTACCGAGGCGCGTGCGCTGTCGGCTGTCTACGGCCGCACCGGCCGGCCGCTGCCGCTGGGGTCCCTGAAGTCGAACATCGGTCACACGTAGGCCGCGGCGGGTGTCGCGGGTGTGATCAAGATGGTGCTGGCACTCCGCAACGGCGTGCTGCCACGGACCTTGCACGTGTCCGCCGCCGCGCCGTACGCCGACCGGTCCACAGGGCTGCAGGTGCTGACCCGGCGACGGGAGTGGCCCGAGCCGCCGGCGGACCGGCCGCTGCGGGCCGGGGTGTCGGCCTTCGGCATCTCCGGCACGAACGCGCACGTCATCATCGAGCAGGCTCCGCGTCCGCCGCACCGCGACGGCGCACGGCTGGAGACGACGGACGGGCCCGGTCGGCGGGAGACGGCGCTGGTGGTGTGCGCGCGGTCCGGGCCCGGACTGGCCGAGCAGGCGTCACGGCTCGCCGCGCACATCGAGGCCGACCCCACCGTGGACATCGCGGCCGTGGCGGGCGCGCTGGTGCGGTCCCGGGCGGTGTGGGAGCACCGGGCGGTGGTGGTCGGGAACAGCCGTGCCGAACTCGTGCGGGGTCTTGAGGAGGTGGCGGGGCAGCGGCCGGCGTCCCTGGCCCACGTCGGTGTCGCGGCTGCCGGTGACGGAGCCGGGTCCGTGTGGGTGTTCCCCGGCCAGGGGGCGCAGTGGGCCGGCATGGGCGCGGAGCTGTGGGACACCGAACCCGTGTTCGCGGCCCGGATGGCGCAGTGCGAGGAAGCGCTGGGCCCCTGGGTCGGCTGGACACTGTCCGCGATGGTGCGGGAGCGGGATCCGGACATACTCGAACGTGCCGACGTGGTGCAGCCGTTGTCGTTCGCGGTGATGGTGTCGCTCGCCGCGTTGTGGCGCTCCTGGGGACTGCGACCGGACGTCGTGATCGGTCATTCCCAGGGGGAGATCGCGGCCGCCTGCGTGGCGGGCGCCCTGTCCCTGGCCGACGCCGCCCGGATCGTCGCCGTGCGCAGCCAGCTCATCGCGCGGACCCTGGCCGGTCGTGGCGGGATGCTCGCGGTCGCGGTGGGTGAGGAACGGGCCGTTCGTGACCTGCGCGAACGCGGGGACGACACGGTCGAGATCGCCACGGTGAACGGACCCCACTCGGTCACCTTGGCCGGGCCGCCCGCGGCACTCGGTGAGGCGGGGGCCTTCTACGACCGGCAGCACGTGCGCACCAGGAGGCTTCCGGTCGACTATGCCTCCCACACACGGCAGGTGGAGGAACTCCGTGCGGAACTCGTCGGCGCGCTGCACGGATTGACTCCCACGGTCACGGACGTCGCGTTCCACTCCACCACCGACGGCCGTCGGCTGACCGGAACCGAACTGGACGCGGAGTACTGGTTCCGCAACCTGCGCGAGCGAGTAGGCTTCGCGGACGCGGTACGAGAGTTGGCCGTTCAGGGCTTCCGTACGTTCCTGGAGGTCAGTTCCCATCCGGTACTGACGGCGAGCGTGCAGGACATCCTGGAAGCCGACGGGCTGACCGGTTTCGTGATCGGCGGCAGTCTGCGCCGTGGAGAGGGCGGACGGCTGCGGATGCTGCGGTCCGCGGCCGAACTGTTCGTACGCGGCGTACCGGTGGACTGGACAGCCGTCCTGCCCGGCGTGGCCCCGTCCGTGGACCTGCCCACGACCGCGTTCCAGCGCGAGCGGTTCTGGCTCGCCCCGGGGCAGGGTGGACCCGAAGCCGTGACGGCGGCGGGGCTGGAGCCCGCGGCCCACCCCCTGCTGGGCGCGTTGATCGAGGGCCCGGACACCGGAGGGCTGGTGCTGACCGGCCGGATCTCCCGGTCGACACACCCCTGGCTCGGGGACCACGCGGTGCACGGGGTCGTCCTCCTCCCCGGCACCGCGCTGCTCGAACTGGCCATGCAGGCGGGTGACCGGTCAGGGTGCCAGTCGCTTGAGGAACTGGTACTGGAATCGCCGTTGCGCGTGCCGGGGAGCACCGGGGTACGGCTGAGGGTCGTCGTGGGTGCCGCGGACGAGACGGGCCGGCGGGCCGTGACCGTGTGGTCCTGCCCGGAGGACGAGGAGGCGTCCTGGACACGGCACGCGAGCGGCAGGCTCGCCCCGGGCCCCGGCGCCGCGACACACCAGACGCCGGAGGGCTCGTGGCCGCCCGCAGACGCGGTCCGGTTGCCGGTGGATCCCTACGCGGAACTGGCCGCCCGCGGCTACGAGTACGGGCCCGTGTTCCAGGGGGTCCGGGCCCTGTGGACGCGCGGCCAGGAGATCTTCGCCGACGTGGCGCTGCCGGACGGCACCGAACCGGACGGCTTCACCGTGCATCCCGCGCTGCTGGACGCGGCCCTGCACGCCGGTGTCCTGGGCGGCGCCGTTTCCGACGGCGACGGAACGGCACTCCCGTTCGCCTGGAGCCAGGTGGAGGTGCACGCCGTCGGAGCACGCGCCGTACGGGCCCGTCTCACCCCCGCCGAGGACGGCGGCGTCCGCGTGCTGCTGACCGACACGACGAACGCCCCGGTCCTCTCGGCGCGTTCCCTGACCTTCAGGACGGCCGGCCCGGAACAACTGGACCGCCAGGCCACCGGGCCCGCCGAAGGACCCGGCGCACTGCACACGGTCCGGTGGACCGCCCTGCCCGGCGCGCCGGCCGGCGACCAAGCCGCCCCGGGGAGCGTAAGGGTGATCAGCGGGGCTGCGGATCTGGACGGCGCCGCTCCGGGGAACGACGGGGACGACCGCTGTGACTGGCTGGTCTGGCACGCCCGCCCCGGTACGCACCCGGCCGCGAACGCCCCTGCGGAGGCCGTCAGGGCGATCACCGGCGCGGCCCTGCGCCTGGTACGGGAGTTCCTGTCCGATCCGAGGTGGGCCACGGCCAGGCTCCTGGTAGTCACCTGCCGGGCCGTCGCCGTGCACGAGGAGGAATCCGCCGAAGTGGATCCCGTCGCCGCCGCCGTGTGGGGCCTCATCCGCAGCGTGCAGAACGAACACCCCGGCCGCGTGGCGATCACGGACCTGGCCGGCGCCCCGGACGGGACGGCCGACGGCGCGGTGCTCCGCACGGTCACGACCGCGGCGACACTGGCCGACGAATGGCAGACCGCTGTCCGCGCGTCGGCCGTGTCGGTACCGCGCGTGGTACCCGCGCCGGCGGGCCTGCGGCTTCCCGACGGGCCACTGCCGTGGGTGCTCGGTGTGGCCGGCCCGGGCGGTGACGTGGTGGCGTGTCCGGCACCGGAACTACTGGACCCGTTGAAGCCCGGGGACGTCCGTGTCGAGGTGCGGGCCGCGGGAGTCAACTTCCGCGACGTACTGGTGACCCGGGGGATGCTCGCCGACGCCTCGGACCTCGGGCACGAGGCGGCGGGCGTGGTCACGGCCGTGGGCCCCGCGGTGCGGGGTGTCGCCGTCGGCGACAGGGTGTGGGGCGTCTTCCCCAGCGCGATCGCTTCCCTGGCCGTCACAGACGCGCGGAACACAGCCCGGATACCGGAGGGCTGGACGTTCGAGGAGGCGGCAGCGGCTCCGGTGGTGTTCCTCACCGCCCTGTACGGCCTGCGGGATCTGGGCCGGCTGGGCCCGGGTGAGCGAGTGCTCGTGCACACCGCCGCCGGCGGCGTGGGCATGGCCGCGGTCGCCCTGGCCCGCCACCTGGGAGCGGAGGTCTTCGCGACGGCGAGTCCGGGCAAGCACGGGCTACTGCGCACGATGGGACTGGACGACTCGCACATCGCCGGCTCGCGCGACCTCCACTTCGAGGAACACTTCCGCGACGCCACCGGCGGCAGCGGCATGGACGTCGTCCTCAACTCCCTGACCGAGGAGTTCGTCGACGCCTCCCTGCGGCTGCTGCGCCCCGGCGGCCGCTTCCTGGAAATGGGCCTGCGCGACGTCCGTGACCCTGCCGAGGTGACCCGCGCCCACCCCGGCGTGAGCTACCTGCCCTTCCACTACTACGACGCCGGACCCGACCGGATCTCGGAACTGCTGAGGGAGCTGACCGCCCTGTTCGAGCAGGGCGCACTGGCCCTGCCTCCTGTGCGCGTGTGGGACGTACGGCAGCTGCCGGAGGCGCTGCGGACGATGGCCAACGGGCTGCACGTCGGCAAGAACGTACTGAGGACGCCCCGTCCTCTCGACCCGGCCGGAACGGTCCTGATCACCGGCGGGACGGGGCAGCTGGGCCGCCTGACCGCACGGCACCTGGTCGCGCACCACGGGACGCGCAGCCTGCTGCTCGCCTCACGGCGCGGCGAGGCGGCCGACGGCACCGCCGAGCTCTGCGCGGAGCTGCGCGAACTCGGCGCCACCGTACGGGTCGTGGCCTGTGACGTCGCCGAGCGCGACCAGATCGTGAAGCTGCTCGACCAGGTTCCCGAGGGCGCTCCGCTCACCGGGGTCTTCCACGCCGCCGGCCTGCTGGACGACGGCGTGGTGGCCGCGCTGGACGAGCAGCGGCTGGAGCGGACCCTGCGCCCCAAGGTCGACGCGGCGGTACACCTCGACGAGCTGACACGGGAGATGGACCTCGCCGCCTTCGTGTCCTTCTCCTCCGTCGCCGGAGTACTGGGCACCACCGGCCAGGCCAACTACGCGGCCGCCAACGCCTTCCTGGACGCCCTGGCCGTGGCACGACGGGCCCGCGGCCTGGCCGGGCAGTCGCTGGCCTGGGGGCTGTGGGCGCAGGCCAGCGGGATGACCGGCCACCTCGGCGACGCGGACACCTCACGTCTGGCGCGCTGGGGGGTCCGGGCGATGGACTCGCGCACCGGTCTCCGGCTCCTGGACGAGGCCCTGCTGCGCGACGCCGCCGTCCTGATCCCCGCCGCTCTGCACGTCACGGCCCGACGCGAACGGCGGCCGGACAGCCTCCTGCACCCGATCCTGCGGGGGCTGACCGGTGCGGCACGGCGTACGGCCCGGCAGGCACCGGAGGCGGACGGCGTCAGGGCCCGCCTGGCCGCCCTGGGCCCCGAGGACGGGGCGGCCGAGGTGCGGGCCCTGGTGCTACGGCAGGCCGCGGCGGTGCTCGGACGGTCCGGGCCCGACGAGGTCGACCCGCACCGGTCGTTCAAGGAACTGGGGCTGGACTCGCTCATGGCCGTCGAACTGCGCAACGCCCTCGGTGCTGCGACGGGACTCCTCCTCCCCTCGACGCTCGTCTTCGACCATCCCAGTGCCGAACGGCTCACGGAGCACCTTCTGGGACGAATGCTGCAGGACGCGGGCGGCACCGCGCGAGAGCGGACGTCCGCTCCGGACGGCGACGGGGTCGCCCCGTCTCCCGCACCGATGTCCCCGGCTTCCCGCCCGCCCCACGACCGGCACGGCCGGCCGAGCACCGCGGGAGGCTCGCACTCGGCCTTCGCCGGCGTGTCCCCGGGCTCGGCGGCTGAACGTGGCGCGACGGCCCGTGACGCCGGCCGCGGATCCGCCGCCGACATGACGGGAACCCTGTTCTGGCGGGGGCTGGACGCGGGCGACTTCACGACGAGCCGGCGACTGGCGGAGAACGTCGCCGTGCTGCGGGAGAAGTCGGACGACCTCGCGGCGCACGCCCCCCGGAGCCAGGACGTCATCCCCCTCTCCGAAGGCTCCGGCCCGGTGCCGCTGCTCATGGTCCCTCCGTTCGTCGCGATGTCGGGACCGCACGTCCACATGCCGTTGGCCGCCGGTTTCGAGGGGCGGGGGCCGGCTGTCTCCTCCCTGTCCCTGTCCGGGTTCACGGAAGGGGACGTCCTGCCCGCCACCGCCTCCGCGGTCACCACGGCACTGGCGCAGGCGTTGCTGCGGCATGTCGGTGACGCGCCCTTCGCACTCGGCGGATACTCCTCCGGAGGAGTCCTGGCGCACGAACTGGCCACACACCTCCAGGGCTGCGGCGTGCGTCCGGAGGCGGTGGTGTTCATCGACACCTATCCGGTGGACGACCCCTACCTCGCCCGCAACCAGGAGGGCTTCCACCGGCTGATGCGGCGGTACCAGACCCGCGCCATGCCGCTCGACGGCACCAGGCTGTCGGCCCAGTCGTGGTACGCGCGCCTCTTCGCGCACTGGAAGCCGGTGAGGCTGGAGGTGCCCACTCTGCTCCTGCGGGCGTCCGAACCAATGATGACGGCCGACGGCGAGGACTGGCGGGTGTCCACGCACTGGGTGCACGAAGCGGTGACGGCCACAGGAGACCACTTCTCCCTCATGGAGGAGCACGCCGCCGACACCGCCTCCGCCGTCCGGCTGTGGCTGGGGAAAGTACTGCGTCGATAGGCCGGTCCGGGAACCAGGGCCGGACGACCCCTCGGCCCCGCGTCGCACATCACCGTGTGGGTGACCTTCTCCCGGCCTGCTTTCCTGGGCCGGGCCCGAGGCGCGGGGCTCGCGGGGGCAGAAACCATCCTGCCCCCTAAGAGCTGCGAACAAAAGTGGGCCCCGGCGCCCGGCACGCGCCCTCGCCGCGTTGCCGAAAGGCCCTGGTAGCTCCGCTACAAGGACCTTCCGGCGCCTTGCGATCGCACGCACCGGACATCGCCCGCTGATCGGAACCCACTTTTGTTCGCAGCTCTAATACTGCAATCACGGTTAGGGACTCTGGTGTGATTGAGTGTCCTGGTGTCTGTGGATGTTGGTGTACGTCAAGTCGCGTCATGGCATGAGGTGTTGGCGGGGTTGCACGCGCGGTTCGCTGCTGATTGCGCGGTTGGAGCGGAAGAACGGCTGGTCGCTGGCGGAACGAGCCGGTGAGGCACATCCGATCGGGATGCAGCGGCTGCTGGGCGAGGCTGACTGGGACGCTGATGGAGTCCGCGATGACGTGCGGGACTTCGTCGTGGAAAGCATCGGCGACACGAACGCTGTGCTGATCGGTGATGACACCGGGTTCTTGAAGAAGGGCACCAGGTCGGCCGGCGTGCAGAGGCAGTATTCCGGCACTGCGGGGCGGACGGAGAACTCCCAGATCGGCACCTTCCTCGCTTACGCCTCCCGGCGAGGGCGGGCGTTGATCGACCGGGAGCTGTATCTGCCGAAGTCCTGGACCGACGACCGTGAGCGGTGCCGGGCGGCCGGCATCCCGGACGACGTGCCGTTCGCCACGAAGATCGAGCACTTCCAGGCCATGCTCCAGCGGGCACTGGACGCGAAGGTGCCGTTCGCGTGGGTGACCGCGGACGAGGCATACGGGCAGGTCAAGCGGTTGCGGTACTGGCTGGAGCAGCGCGCGGTCGCGCACGTGCTGGCGACCAAGGTCAACGACACCGTCATCACCACCCGGGGTGCCGAGGTCCGGGTCGACGCCCTGGTGGCCGGCCTGGCCCGGCAGGCGTGGAAGCGCCTGCCGGCAGGGGCCGGCGCCCACGGGCAGCGGTTCTACGACTGGGCCCGGGTGCCGATCCGGATCTGGTGGGAGAACGGCTTCGGCCACTGGGTACTGGCCCGCCGCAGTCTCGCCGATCCCACCGAGATCGCCTACTACGTCTGCTACGGCCCGGTCGGCACACGGCTGAGGGACCTGGCCCAGGTGGCCGGAGCCCGGTGGCAGGTCGAGGAATGCTTCCAGGCCGCGAAGAACGAGTGCGGGCTGGACCACTACCAGGTCCGCCGCTACGACGCCTGGTACCGGCACATCACCCTGTCCATGGCCGCCCTCGCCGCACTGACCGCCATCCGCGCTCAAGAACTGTCAAAGGGGGCAACGATCTTGGACAAACCCGACTCATACCCCTGTCCGTCGCCGAGATCCGCCGCTTGATCGGACTGCTTCTCCATCCACAACACCTCACCCCGACGCACCATCTGCACTGGTCCTGGTGGAGACGGCTCAGTCAGACACGCGCTCGCCACAGCCACTACAAACGCCGAGGTCAAACTCCCTAACTGTGATTGCAGTACTAACTCCGATCTTGACCGCGACCCCGCTGTTCGTCGCATGCGGCGGGTGAGTCCCGCCCCCGGGAGAGAACCTCGCAACGTGCAGACCTTGGTCAGTTCGCCGGCGGTGTGCTGCTCATGTCCGGGGGGCTGCGTCGGCGACGTGGTCGTCCTCAGCAGTTCGGGAGAGACGGTGCGGCTGGCCGCGTTGCGGTTTCTGGCCGGGGGAAGGCGCAGGGTTTCAAGAGCCTGCTGGGGCACGCACGTACTCGTCGTCGGGAGCGACCTCGGAACCGACGTGGGAACCGGTCGCGGCGCGGGTGCGCGTGAGGGCCACGGTGCGCAGCCCGGACGCCCGCTCGTGGGCCCAGAGGTTCGCCTCCCGCCGCCGGGTCGTCACTACGTATCCGCCGAGCAGGACCGCGACGAAGACGATCAACAGCACTTGCGGGAAGTGGTCGATCATCTGCCACTGGATCATGCGCTGGTCCGCCGCCGTTGCGTCCCGGACCCGGCGCACCACCCATGAGGGCCCGTTCAGCAGAATCACCGACGCGGTGACGAGGGTTGCCATCAGGGGGAGGGTGGGCCCTGACCCTGGAGTTTGGACACCGGAGAGACTTGGATCTTGTTGGTCCAGGAGAACGGAGTCCCTGTGGGGATGAAGCATTACCCCGCCGA
>NZ_JBHJUW010000219.1:9490-10116 GCF_042268205.1 Streptomyces sp. NPDC056160 | reverse complement strand
TGGGCAGAAGCCATTCGTGACGAACCCCCGCCCGCTACACTCCCACCGCTCGACGTTTCCCCAGGTCAAGCCACGAAGTACTGCTGGAGTACTAGGGCGTTGGCCCAGCCGAGGAGTTGGAAGTCCGCGTGCGAGGCGAGCGCTGCTCCGGCCAGCAGCGAGCCTGCGCCGACGCCGATGTTGAACATGGCGCGCCAGGTTGCCAGCCAGCGGTCCCGGTGCCCTTCCGGTGCCAGGGTGGCGGCCATCATCGGGAACGCCGCCTGTTCGACGCGGTTGCCGAGCGCCAGCACGGCGCAGAGCACCACGAACAGTGAAAGCGGGGGCCGGACGCTGAACAGCGCGAAACAGGCGGCCCGGGCCAGCGCCGCTGCGACCAGGACACGGCGTGCCCCGATCCGGTCCGCCGCCCGTCCCACCACCAGCAGGAACGGCAGCACCCCCAGGGCGGTGGCGAATGCCACCGTGCCGACGCCGACGGCGTTGACCAGACCGGCGGCGGCGAAGAGCGGTGGGGGGCCCGGGGGGGCCCGCGGCACCGAGGGGGGGGGGCGCGGCGGGGGGGGCGGCCGGGTCAGGCCGGGTTTCCCTTGGGCGTCCGGTCGGCGCGGGTGCGCCGCCAGCGG